>JALYIX010000286.1 GCA_030775565.1 Pseudomonadota bacterium
TTCCAGCGCCCGGTGCTCGATTCGCTCCGCCAGCCGCTTGAGACCGGCACCGTCACCGTCGCCCGCGCCAACACCCACGTCACCTTCCCGGCGCGAGTCCAGCTGATCGCGGCGATGAACCCGTGCCGCTGCGGCCACTTGGGCGACCCCGCGCTTGCCTGCAGCCGCGCCCCGCGCTGCGCCGCCGACTATCAGGCGCGAGTGTCGGGCCCGATGCTCGACCGCATCGACCTCCATGTCGACGTCCAGGGCGTCAGCGCCGCCGACCTTACCCTGCCGCCACCCGCCGAGGGCAGCGCCGCCGTCGCCGCGCGCGTCGCCGCCGTCCGCGACATCCAGACCAAACGCTACGCCGCCCACGGCATCCGCACCAACGCCGAAGCCGACGGCGAACTGCTGGAGCAAGTCGCGACCCCCGACGACTCCGGCCGCGCCCTCCTCGCCGCCGCCGCCGCTGCAATGCGCCTGTCCGCCCGCAGCTACCACCGCGTCCTCAAGGTCGCCCGCACCATCGCCGACCTCGCCGGCGCGGAGACGGTCGGCCGAATCCACATCGCCGAAGCGCTCAGCTACCGACGGCAGGCGCCGAGGAATTGACCCGGCGCCTCGCCTCGCGCTAGGCAACGCCCCGCCTGCCCCCGTGGCGGAATGGTAGACGCGCTCGACTCAAAATCGAGTGTCGAGAGACGTGTCCGTTCGAGTCGGACCGGGGGCACCAGCAGGCAATAGAGTTTCGCTTGGCAGGCGCGCGGCGCGGCTTATGGTTGGCGCCATGGACGCACCCGCCAAGACCCCCGCCCAGATCGAAGGCGAAGCCCAGGACCTCGAGCATGTCGGGCTCAAGCGCGTCCGGCTGATCGCCTCGCTGACGCTGATCGCGGGCATCGGGCTGATCCTCGCGGTGCCGTTCGCGCTCAAGGGCGGCGCCGAATTCTTCCTGCCGACGACCGCCGCGCTGGTCATCGCCATTGCGCTCGTCCCCCTGCTCGAATGGTTCGAGCGGCGCGGGGTGCCGTCGAAGCTCGCCGCGGTGCTGTGCGTCATCCTGTTCCTCGGCGTCTCGATTTTCGCGCTGGCCTCGATCGTGCTGCCGGCGATGGACTGGGTGCGCCGCATTCCTGAGCGCATCGGCCAGGTCCGCCACACGCTCGACCCGCTCGTCAGGCTGTACAAGTCGCTCCAGCACTGGATCGACAATACCGCCGCCCAGATCGCCACCGCCCCGACCAAGTCGGTCCGCACGGTGCGGCTCGAATCGACCAACACGGTGATCGATTCGATCACCACCCAGGCGCCGCACCTGCTCATCCAGATGTTCTTCGCGCTGCTGGTGATCTTCTTCTTCCTCGCCGGCTGGACCGGGATGCGCAAGCGCACGATCGTCAGCCGCGGCAGTTTCCAGGGCGCACTGACCACCGCGCGCGTGATCCAGCAGGTGGTCGAGGCGACCTCGACCTATCTCGGCACGATCACGCTGATCAATATCGCCATGGGGGTGATCACGGCGACGATCCTGTGGTTCCTCGGCATGGATTCGCCGATGATGTGGGGCGGCATCGTCGCGGTCCTGAACTACATTCCCTACCTCGGTCCGATCGCCTCGGTGCTGCTGCTCGCGTTCGGCGGGTTGATGACCTTTCCCGACGTGTGGTCGGCGATGCTGCCGCCGGGGATCTTCCTTGGCATGCACCTGGTCGAGGCCAACGTCCTGACCCCGTCGCTGGTCGGCCGCAAGCTCGAGATCAACCCGCTGCTGATCCTCGTCTCGCTGAGCTTCTGGGCGTGGGTGTGGGGGACGGTTGGGGCGCTGCTGGCGGTGCCGCTGCTGATCATTTTCAAGACGGTGTTTTCCGCCGCGGGCATGCCCGACATCGCGGGGTTCCTGTTCGAGGACGGGGTGCTGACGCACGTCGGGGACGGCGAGGAGGAGGTGGAGGAGTAGTGCCGGCGCGCGACGGGCGGACTGGCATCGAACCAAGACAAACCGCACCCGCCCGTGTTGACAGCTTCCGGACCCTCCCCTAGTCGCCCCGCTCGACCAATGCGCGGGTGTAGCTCAGTTGGTTAGAGCGCCGGCCTGTCACGCCGGAGGCCGCGGGTTCAAGTCCCGTCACTCGCGCCATTTTCTCAATCGTCGGACCGTCTTTCGCGCAGCGCTTGGCGATGCCAGCGCGCGGCGCTAGCACTGGCAACGCCGATGGCCGCCAGTCCCGATTCCTACGCCCTGCTCGGCCTTCCGTCCGGCGCCGACCGCGCCGCGGTGGACCGCGCCTATCGCAGCTTGATGAAGCGTCATCATCCCGACCGCGGCGGCGATCCCGCGCAGGCGGCCTCGATCAATCGTGCTTATGCCGACATCACCCGGCCAACGCCTGTGGCCGCCGAGCCGACGCCGACGGATATCGCGGCGGCCCTCTATCAGCGCCATCAGGCGATGCGCCACTCGGGGAGCGCGAGCGCCCGGCGAAAGCCACGGCGATGGCCGCTGTGGCTGCTGCTCGGCGGACTGGTCGCCGGCACCGCCTGGATCGAGCGCGATCCGCTGACCGATCTCGCCTGGAACCTCGAATGGCGCTACTTTGCGCCGACCCGCGACGACAGCGCGCGCGATCCCGACTTCACCGCCACCTCGTCGACTGCGCATGTCGAATTGGGCAGCGCGCCGCTCGATGGCCAGACGATCCTCGCTGCCGAAGCAAGCGCCCGGCGCGTCGTCAAACGGGGCGGCATCGGTGCCGCCGCGGATGCCAGCCGACGCTGCTACATCGGTTTTCGCGACGACCCCTCGCTGGCGCGCTACGATCATTGTGTCGCGTTCGATGACGCCGTCCTGCTGCTCGGCGGGTTCGGCGTCCCCGACCGCGGCGGGTTCAGTGCCGGCGCGGTGACTTCGCGGCAGCTTGCCGCGGCGCGCGCCCTCGACCGCGACTATGAAAGCATCGAGATGCGGCTCGATCGCATTCGGCTGGCGATGATGCACCGGCTCGAAGCCGCACCCGATCCCGCAGCCGAGCCGTCGCCCGACTGACCGCGGGTCAGCGGGTCCTGACCGCTTGCCCCGGCTGGCTGGCGCGCCGTTCGAACCGGGCGCCGATCATCCGGCAGCGCATCAGCGCCTCGCGCGCCTCGCGCGACAGGCGCTGCGGGGGTTTGCTGAAGAGGCTCAGCAGGCTGCGCCGCGGTGCATGGACGTGCGGGCCGAGCGCCTGGCCCATCGCTTCGGCGTCCTGCAACGCCGCGCTCAATCCGCCGGGCAGCGCATAGCCGCGGATCGTCAGCGGACTGCGCCCGTCGCTGGCAATGCCGCGCAGCAGTTCGGACGCGACCATCA
>JALYIX010000287.1 GCA_030775565.1 Pseudomonadota bacterium
GTGCCGCCGCCGCCGCCACCGCCCGCGAAGGGCGAGCGTGGTTAAGAAGGCTGGAACTCACCGACAAGGATGATTGATCCTTTTCGGACACTGCCGCCCTGTTTCTAACTCGACTGTGCAATCCGACGGCTCAGGTGTCGCCCGAGCGGGTCACTGCGGGCTCATCGAAGGTGGGGTTGCGCACATTGCGCAGGGGCGAAGCGGCTGCCGGTCAACTGCGCTCCCGGACGGCGGCGAACTCGATTCCCGGCCACTCGTCCATCAGACGACGATGCTCCCACGCGTTGCGGATGAGGAGCACCGGCGCGTCGTCCTGGTCATGGGCCACCAGCCAGCGATTGGTCTCGAGGAATTTCTTCAGCAGCTCGGCGTCGTTCGACCGGACCCAGCGCGCGACTTCGACCGGAGCGGCCTCGAACGCGACCTTCGCGCCATATTCATGTTCGAGACGCGTCGCCAGGACGTCGAGCTGAAGCTCTCCGATCACCCCGATCACCCATTGCGATCCGCTGGCGGGCTTGAACAGGCGGATGACCCCTTCCTCGGCGAGGTCGGAGAGGCCGCGCCGCATCTGCTTGACCTTCAACGGGTCGCCGAGCTCGACCCGGCGGAGCAATTCGGGTGCGAAGTCGGGAAGGCCGGTAAAGGTCACCTCGCCCTTTTCGCTGATCGTGTCGCCGACCCTGAGCGTGCCGTGGTTGGGAATGCCGACGATGTCCCCGGCAACCGCGCCGTGGGCCAGCTCGCGATCGCGGGCGAAGAAGGTGATCGGATTATGTACCGTCATCGCCTTGCCGAGCCGACTGTTGATCAGCTTCATGCCGCGCTGGAGTTTGCCGGAACAGATCCGCACGAAGGCGATCCGGTCGCGGTGGTTGGGGTCCATGTTGGCCTGGACTTTGAAGACGAAGCCGGTCAGCCGCGGCTCGTCGGGCCCGACCGGGCTTGGACGCGCCGGCTGGGCCTGGGGAGGCGGACCGTCCCGCGCCAGAAGATCGAGCAACGGACCGACGCCAAAACCGCGCAGCGCGCTACCGAAAATGACCGGGGTGAGATCCCCGCTGCGAAAAGCGTCGAGGTCGAATTGCGGATAGGAGGCAAGGGCGAGGCCGCCGTCCTCGCGCAGGCTTGCCGCCGCCTCTGCCGGAATCGCATGGTCGAGCGAAGGGTCGTCGATCCCGCTGCACTCGATCGTCGCCCCCGGCGCGGTCCCCTCCGACCGGTCGGCGACGAGGAATTTGTCTAGGCGCAGGTCGTACAGGCCGTGGAAAAGTCCGCCCATCCCGGTCGGCCAGTTTTGCGGGCTGACGTCGAGCTGCAGCGTTTCGGCGATCTCGTCGAGCAGCGCGAACGCGGTCAGCCCCTCACGGTCGACCTTGTTGATGAAGGTGACGGTCGGGACATTGCGCAGGCGGCACACTTCGAACAGCTTGCGGGTCTGCGCCTCGATCCCCTTGCCCGCGTCGATCACCATGATCGCGCAGTCGACCGCGGTCAGCGTGCGGTAGGTGTCTTCCGAGAAATCCTGGTGGCCCGGGGTATCGAGCAGGTTGAACAGCACGGAGCCACGCTGGAAGGTCAGCACCGAACTGGTCACCGAAATGCCGCGCTGCTGCTCGATCTTCATCCAGTCGGACCGCGCCCGCCGGCGGTCGCCCCGCGCACGGACCTCACCCGCTTCGTGAATGGCGCCCGCCGCCTGGAGCAGACTTTCGGTCAGCGTCGTCTTGCCCGCGTCGGGGTGCGAGATGATCGCGAAAGTGCGCCGTTCGAGACTGCCATAATCCGGCGGCGAATCCGCCGGGTTCAGGGCGACACTATCAACAGCGGCAGGTGCAACGGGGGCGACTTCGCAGTTCATTGAAACTCCAGGGGAGAGACGCAGCGGGGACGCGGCGACCGTGCCCATACATGACGAGCGCCACCGGGGGGATGGCTAGACGGCCCTTTTTTGAGGGTTTTCTACCCCCGCCGACGCGACTGACCTGCTTCAGGGACGCTCGAGCAGCGGTTCCACGGCCTCGTACCTCTGCTGTTCCGTAAAGCTGACGCTTTCGCTCGTCACGTCGATCGCTTGCCGCCGGATCTTGTCGGCTTTTAGCGACGCCTTGGGCCAGCTCGGCAGATTGCCGCCATCGGGATTGCCGCTGCGGATGAAGTTGGCGAAATAGCCGCTCATCGTGGCGGAAACCCGACGGTCGGCATCGGTCCAGGCATAGAGTGGATTGGCATCGAGGTTGGAGAGCGCATATTCGATCTCGGCGCTGTGGACGGCACCCCAGGGAAGCGGCTGTCCCGAGCGATCCGTGACTGACCGCGGGCGGACGCGCCTGAACTCGTAATAATAGGTCGGCGCACCGCTCCGGCGATGAAGGTCGAACCATTTCCACGTTGCCATCCCGAGGAAGCGGTCGCCGGAAAGCGCCGTGGCCATCGGCAGGACATCGGGATCGGTGCGTGCCGGATAGTGAGCGAAGAGCGCCTCCGCCTTGTCGCCGAACACGCGGGTCAGGCCGGCGCGATAACTGGCAAGGGTCGCCGGCCCGTCGCCGATGATCGCCGAGGCAGCGGCCTCTTGCGAATTCGACCCGAGCAGGAGCGGGACATGCGCGGATCGCCCCCGCCGGTAGGTCTCGGCAGGCGCCTCGGTCAGGAAATAGCCGTCGATCACCGGACCGAACTCGATGTCCCGGGCGCTCCCCTGCGCGGCGAGCAACTGAGCGGCCGGCATCGCGCGAAGCGCGGCGAGGGTCGGAGCGCCGATCCGCGTTGCAAAGGCGGCGCCATTGCGCTCGGCCGACGCCAGCGCTGGCGGCGCCAGGCTGTCCATCGTTGCGCCGCTTTCGCCGATCGCTCCTGCGATCGACCGGCGCGACAGCGGCGACGTCATCAACGCGCTGACCGACATCGAGCCGGCCGATTCGCCGCCGATCGTGATCCGACGCGGATTGCCACCGAAGGCGCCAATGTTGCGCTTGACCCAGTTGAGCGCGGCGAGCTGGTCGAGCAGCCCGTAATTGCCCGACGCATGGTGCGGCGCGCTGGCGGTCAGTTCGGGGTGCGACAGGAAACCGAACGCGCCCAGTCGATAGTTCATCGTCACGACGACGATCCGTCGGGCCGCGAGGGCGGCGCCATCGTAGCGCTTTTCCGAACTGTCCCCGGCCACGAAGCCGCCGCCATAGATGTAGACCAAGACCGGCAGTTTCCTGCTCGCCGAGGTTGGTCGCCGCAGCGGTCGCCAGACGTTGAGATAGAGGCAATCCTCGCTTGGTGGCGGTGATCGGAACATCATGTCGGAAAACAGGGGCTGCTGCATGCAGCGTGGCCCGAAGTCGATCGCTTTGCGCACCCCGCGCCAGTCGTTCACGGGCTGTGGTTCGCGCCAGCGCAGGCGACCGAGCGGCGGTGCTGCGAAGGGGATGCCCCGGAACACCTCGACGGGGGTCCGGTTCGCCTCGACCGATCCTTCGAGGCGACCGTTTTCGGTCACCACCAGCGGCCCGCGCGCGTCGGCCGCCGACATCACGAGAAGCGGCGCGGACAAGGCGACAAGCGTTCGGACCAGCAAGTTCATTCTCCTCTTCGCCGCCGGTAAAAATCCGGGCGACTCTGCTATTGTCTGGCACCTCTGTCTGGCGCGCTCAACCAGGGTGGCGCCATACGGGCGCGATCGCCTTGCCTCTTGCCGGACTCCACGGCGCGCAACGGCTGGCTCAGTGGCGGCGATCCGAAAGGAAGGCGGCGAGTTCGGCAACCGCGACCGCGGGGATGTCATGATCGGCAAGCAGCCGGCCGATGTCCTCCGCGCGTGCCATCCCGCCGTCCTCGCGGAGCACCGCGCTCATCACCGCCGCATCGCCCGCGCCCGCCAGCCGGCATTG
>JALYIX010000288.1 GCA_030775565.1 Pseudomonadota bacterium
GAGCAACGCTGCCCCTCCACACCAGCCGCCCGGCTTCGTCAGGTTCGGCGCCAAGCCCGAGCAGCGCACGCTCGACCCGCACATGCCAGCTATTTTCGGCAAGCTTGCGCGGCATCACCCCGGCGACGATCAATCGTTCCGCAGCTCGGGTCAGCGCGACGTAAAGTAGCCGCCAATGCTCCTCCAGTTCCTTCGCTTTTCCTGCCTCGGAGATCGCGCCATAGGGCGCAACCATCTCCGCCTGGCGGGGGCGAACGAGGGGCAGTTTTCCGCCCGCAACAGGCAATTCGAAGCTGCGCGAACCACCCATCCTGGCGGGATCGGCAGTCGCGTCGGCCAGGATCACGACCGGCGCCTCGAGCCCTTTGGAGCCATGGACCGTCATCACCCGCACGGCATTGCCCGGCGCGGCGGTATCCCGCTTGATCTCCACCTCGCCGCTTTCGAACCAGGCGAGGAAGCGGTCGAGCGAGGCGATTTCGGTCCGCTCATACTCGAGCGCGGCAGCAAGCAATTCGTCGATCGGGTCGCGCGCCGCTTCGCCGAGCCGGGAGAGCAGCGCCCGCCGTCCGTCGAGCGGCCCCGACAGGATCGTCTCTAGAAAGCGCGCCGGCGTGACATAATCGGCCATGTTCAACAGGGCGATGAGCTTCTCGACGGCTTCCCCGGCAACCGGATCATCCCGCGCTTCGCTCAAGGCCCGCCACAGCGGCTGCCTGGCGGGCCGCGGCTCGGCCAGACGATAAAGTTGCTCCTGGTCCCAGCCCATCAGCGGCGAGACGAGCAGTCCGGCAAGGTTCAGATCGTCGAGCGGCTGCACGGCAAAACGCACTGCGGAAATGAGGTCGCGCACCGCCAGCGGCTTGTAGAGGTGAAGCCGGTCGATCCCCGCCACGGGCACCTTCGCCGCAAACAGCCGAGCGACGATCAAGGAGGCGAGCTCCTTGCGGCTGCGCACCAGGATCATGACGTCACCGGCGCACAACGCACGCTTGGTCGACGACAGCACGGGCGCTTCGGCGAGCATCGCGCGCACCTGCTCGGCGAGCCGCGTGGCGTAGAGGCGGTCGGCGTCGGTGATCCAGCCTTCCTCGCCCTCGCCGTCTTCGTCGGGCGCGTCGGCGACGAACGCCGGCCAATGTTCGACCCGGCCAGGCCAGCCGTGGTTGACGGCGCGGTGGAGACCGGGCCGTTCGGGCAAGCCCATTTCAGCATGGCCGACCTCGCGAATGACGGCATCGACCGCTTCCAGGATCGCCGGAGCCGAGCGGAAGCTGGCGTCGATCGACAAATCCCTGAACTCGCGCGCCAGCCGCGGACCGCCCGCATCGGCCTGGTCCTCGGCCTCGATCAGTAGCTGCGCGCGAGTACGAACACTCGTTCGCATCGCATTGAATTCATTCGGGTCAGTTCCCTGGAAGCCGAAGATCGCCTGTTTGAAATCGCCGACCATGAACAGCGTCCGCCAGCGCTGCTCCTCCTCGCTCACCCCGGCGAAATACTCTCCGGCGAGTGCCTCGACGATGCGCCACTGGTCGGCGTTGGTGTCCTGCGCCTCGTCCACCAGAATATGGTCCGTGCGGCGGTCGAGCTTGTAACGCACCCATTCGCCCATCCCTTCCTGCTCGAACAGGTCGCGGGTCCAGGCGATGAGGTCGTCGAAATCGGCGACCCCGGCGGCGCGCTTGGCGGCGGTGTAGGCGGCGGCGAAGGCGTGCCCCGCACGAAGCCCCGCGGCCTGGACCGCGACCAGCGTTGCCGCCGAACGAAGCGCAAGGACGCCCGCGTGCCACTCGTGGAATGTCCAGGCGAGCGTTTCATAATCGGGCTCGGCGGCGAGTTGCTTGGGAGAAACCTTGCACGGCTCGCCCTTCAGGGTGACGATGTTGCGGTTGAGGTCGTCGAGCGATCTCGCCCGATCCGCGAGCGCGAGCGTCAGCCAGTTTGTGAGGTTGCCGACGATCGTCGCCCCCTTGGCCGCAGCCCAGGCGCGGTTGGCGGCGATCAGGCGATCGAACAGATTTCGGTCGAACGCGCCGTCGCGGCAGCGCTCCGCGATGAGCTGCTCGATGTCGCCGTCGGGCAACCCGACCGTGCGGCGAAGCGCGGGCTCGGCGTCGGCCGGATCGAGCGATGCAATCGCCTCGGAATGGGCGCAGCGCATCAGGTAGCGGACCGCTTCCTCCTCGCCGAGCCGCATGCTCAGCGCGGCGACGTCCCTGGTCAATGCGCCATCGTCCAACCGCTCGGCCTCGGCCAGCAGGTCGGCAAGCGTCTGCGTCGCCAGTTGCTGCTCGGCCCTCCCCTCGAGCGGCTGGAAACCCGGCGTGATCCCGGCTTCGGCGGGGAAACTTGCCAGGAGCGTCTGGGCGAAGGCGTGGATCGTCTGGATGCGCAGGCCGCCAGGCGCTTCGAGCACGCGCGCGAACAATCGCCGTGCGCGCTGCAGGTCCGGCGCCGAGAAATCTTCGCCGATGTTGCGCAGCTCGGCTGCAAGCTCGGCGCTGGGCAGCCGTACCCAGCTTGCCAGCCGCTCGCCGATGCGATTGGCCATTTCCGCCGCTCCGGCCTTGGTGAAGGTCAGGCACAGGATTGCCCCCGGGCTCACCCCCTGCACCAGCAGACGCAGCACGCGCGCGGTCAGCACCTGCGTCTTGCCGGTCCCCGCCGAGGCGGACAGCGCGGCGTGCGCGACCGGATCGGCGGCGCGCGCTTGGTCGCCCTGGAGCAGCGGAAAGGGTTTGAAGCGACGCGCCATTGCCCCTGTCCTAGCCGCGCCTTAGGGTCGGCGAAACGCCTATTCGGAGGAACTGATGACCGACGACGATAAGATGGACGAGGGACGCAAGTCGGCGCTGGTCAAGGCCGGGTTCGCGGCCGGGATTGGGTCGGCGGCGATTGCCGCGGCGTTGCTCTATGCGTCGCGGTCCAGGGCGAAGAAGCCGAAGAAGGCCAAGGGCAACCC
>JALYIX010000289.1 GCA_030775565.1 Pseudomonadota bacterium
GACGTGCCCGGACGGTTCGGTCATCCCGGCGACCTCGGCTTGCCCGGCGCCGGCTCCGGTTCCGGTCGGTCCGTTCATCGTTTTCTTCGATTGGGACAAGTCGGACATCACGCCGGAAGCGGCTGCGATCCTCGACAATGCCGCGGCTGCCTATGCGCAGACCGGCAAGGCCTCGGTCATGCTCGCCGGTCACGCCGACCGGTCGGGTTCGGACGCCTACAACGTTGCGCTGTCGCAGCGCCGCGCGGATGCCGTGAAGGCCTATCTCGCGGGCAAGGGTGTCGCCGACGGTGCGATCACGACCCAGGCGTTCGGCGAGAGCCGTCCGCTGGTCCAGACCGCCGACGGGGTGCGCGAGCCGCAGAACCGCCGCGTGGAAATCACCTTCGGCCCGGGTTCGGGTCAGTAAGGGGACAGGGTGGCCGCTGCGGCGGCCATCCGATCCACGGACGAAAATATGGCCCCGGGGGAGCAATCCCCCGGGGCCTTTTTTTTGCGTCTGGAGATCGTCGGGTTGAGCCCGAGGGCGGCTATTTCGGCGGCGGCGGCGCGTAGGGCTTGAACGCGCCGCCGGGGACGGCGCTGGCGACGGGGCTTTCGAAGCCGTCCGCGCTGATCGAGGAGACACCGAACACCCAGTCGTCGACGCGGATGTGGGGGAGGACGACGAGCTGCGGGCACGCCGGCCGACCTTGCGCGCAAGAATCCTCGACCCGTTTCGTCACTTGCCATTGCGGCGAATCGGTGCGGCGATAGCGCACGACATAATTTCTTGCGCCCGGAACGCGCGACCATTGGACCCTTGTATCGGGAGAGACGGCGCCTTCGACGCGCGGCGCGGGCGGCGGCGGGGAACTCGCCATGGCGGCGAGCGCGGCCGTGTTGAGCTTCACGATCTTGGCGAGATAGGGGAAGTCCATCACCTTGATGTTGTCGCCATAGACCACGCCCTTCTCGATCCGCACGTCCTGGTGCTGCTGGTTGTAATTCTCGACCGCGACCGACAAGCGCACGGCAGGATATCCGGCGTTCAGGAATTCGGTGTGGTCGCCGCCGCGGCCGAAGCGGTCGTTGCGCCAGATCTGGCGGACGTCGAGGCCGATGTGCAGTCGATCCGCCAAACTGTCGAGGAAGCGCGAAAGGTTGCGCGAGGGGCTGTCATTCTCGCCGCCCTGGCTGCGCTGCGCCGCGGCCAGCGCCTCGCGCCCCTGCCAGCGGGGCCCCTCGGAGAAGACGCGGACATGCGTAGAATCGCACACGCCGTCCGATCCGCAGCTGTTCCCGATGATGTCGTTGTTGAGATTGGCGATGACGTTCCAGCCTTGCGCCTTGGCGTAGTCGGCGAGGAGCTTGCCGCCGTAGAGGCCCTGTTCCTCGCCCGAGAGCAGCGCATAGATGATCGTGCCGGGGAATTTATGCTTCGACAGGACCCGCGCGGCTTCGAGCACCGCGGCGCTGCCCGAGCCGTCGTCGTTGGCGCCGGGCGCATCGGCGGTGGCGTTCATGGCGTCGCTGACCCGGCTGTCGATATGGCCGGTGATGATCACGACATCGTTGGGGCGCTCGGTCCCGCGCTGGATGGCGATGACGTCGGTCAGTCGGGTCGGGCCGGGTACGCGTTCGCCTTGGACCATGGTCGACGGCCGGGCGGTGACGAGGCAGCCACCGCAGGCCGCCGAATAGCGGCGAAATTCACCTTCACCCCAGTTGAGCGCGGCGCCGATCCCGCGCCGTGGATCGCTTTGGGAGGAGAGCGTGTGGCGCGTGCCGAAGCCGACCAGGGCGGCGACGTCGCCGCGCAGATGCGCGGCACTGACCGGCGCGACGATGGCGCGCAGGCGAACATCGGGGGACGGCGGCGCCGCGGCGAGGAGGCCTGGAGCAAGGGCCAGGAGGAGGGAATGAGGGGAACGCACATCGACCTCTTTGGAAAGGTTACGGGAATCGCGCTGGTCTGGCATTGGCGGTGCCGCTTGGCTAGGGCTTTAGCCAAGCGATCAGAAGAGGGTCCCCATGCGCAGCATCGATCATTTCATCAACGGTTCCAGCTTTGCCTCTGTCGGGCGGTCGAGCGAGGTGTTCGATCCCTCCCGTGGGGTGGTCCAGGCGAGCGTCGGGCTCGGCTCCTCGGCGGATTTGCAGCGGGCGGTCGATGCGGCCAATGCGGCACTGCCCGGCTGGGCGGCGACCAACCCGCAGCGGCGGGCGCGGGTCATGTTCAACTTCAAGACGTTGATCGAGAAGAACATGGACGAGCTCGCGGCGTTGCTGTCGAGCGAGCATGGCAAGGTCATTGCGGATGCCAAAGGCGACATCCAGCGCGGGCTCGAGGTGATCGAGTTCTCGTGCGGCATCCCCCATGCGCTGAAGGGCGACTATACCCAGGGCGCCGGGCCGGGGATCGACGTCTATTCGATGCGCCAGCCGCTCGGCATCGTCGCCGGCATCACCCCGTTCAACTTCCCGGCGATGATCCCGATGTGGATGTTCGGCACCGCGATTGCCTGCGGCAATGCGTTCATCCTGAAGCCGTCGGAGCGCGATCCTTCGGTCCCGGTGCGGCTCGCCGAGCTGATGCAGGAAGCGGGCGCGCCCGACGGCATCCTCCAGGTCGTCCACGGCGACAAGGAAATGGTCGACGCGATCCTCGACCATGACGAGGTGAAGGCGATCAGCTTCGTCGGCTCGTCCGACATCGCGCAATATATCTACTCGCGCGGCACCGCCAACGGCAAGCGCGTGCAGGCGTTCGGCGGTGCCAAGAACCACGGCATCGTCATGCCCGACGCCGATTTGGACCAGGTCGTCAACGACCTCGCCGGGGCTGCGTTCGGGTCGGCCGGCGAGCGGTGCATGGCGCTGCCGGTGGTCGTTCCGGTCGGCGAGAAGACCGCCGCCAACCTGCGCGAGAAATTGATCCCGGCGATCGAGGGGCTTCGCGTTGGCGTGTCGAGCGATCCCGAGGCGCATTACGGCCCCGTCGTCACCGCCGCGCACAAGGCCAAGATCGAGCAATATATCCA
>JALYIX010000290.1 GCA_030775565.1 Pseudomonadota bacterium
GGCGCAGACGGCCAGACATCGGCGGCGCGACCGAAAAAGCCGACCGCGGCTTCGGCATCGCCGGTCTCCAGCGCAGCACGACCAGCGCCGACCAGCGCAGCATAGTCACGCGGGCTTTGAGCGAGAATGCGGACATTGCGGGCAAGCGCATCGGGCGCGCTTTCCGCGCCGATCGGTTTGTCGGGCAAGGGCGGCGGCGAGCCGCCGATATATTGCGCACCCGCCGGCGTCAGCGCCAGCAAGCTCGCGGCCACGCCGAGCGCGGTTCGAAGTTTCAGCATTGGCCTCCCCATGCCCCACTCCAGCTTGCTGGAGCCTTGCTGAAAAGCCTTGCGCGATAGGACGTTGCGGCCGGGCGACGAATGGCGCGAGGAGTGCGGGTTACACACCGCCATCCTTGGCTTGACCCGGGGCCAAGCCAAGGATGACGCTGAAGCTAGGGCTCGCGCGCTACTGGTTGTTCTGGCGGTTCAGGAAGCGCGGAATGTCGATCGGCTCGCGGCGGAACCCGGGGCGATCTTCGTCCTCGATATTGGCCTTGGGGGCACCGCGGGCGATGTTCGACATGCGCTCGAACAAGGTGCCGCTCTGTCGCGCTTCGCCCTCGTCGGCAGGCGGCGCGATCGGGGCGGCGCCGACCGGCGGGGTCAGGATATCGTCACTGTCGAGGAGCAGCTCGTCGCCAGCCTCCTCGGTCAGGTCGAGCGGCGCTTCATCGGCGATCGGCGCGGGCGCGGCAGCAACCGGTGCCGGTGCTGCCGAAGGAGCGGGGACCGACGCTCGGCCCGTGGTCGGGAAGGTGAACACCTTGCCCGGCTGCGGCGCGACCTGGGCCTCGGCCTCGATTCCGGTCGCGACGACCGAAACGCGGATGCGGCCTTCCATATTGTTGTTGAACGCCGAGCCCCAGATGATGTTGGCGTCGGGGTCGACCAGTTCCTTGATGTGGCTGGCGGCTTCGTCGACTTCCATCAGGCGCATGTCCTCGCCGCCGGTGATCGAGATGATGACCCCCTTGGCGCCCTTCATGCTGACACCGTCGAGCAGCGGGTTGGAGATCGCCTTTTCGGCGGCCTCGATCGCACGATTGTCGCCCGACGCTTCGCCCGTGCCCATCATCGCCTTGCCCATCTCGCCCATCACCGAGCGGACGTCCGCGAAATCGAGGTTGATGAGGCCGGGCATGACCATCAGGTCGGTAATCCCGCGAACGCCCTGCTGGAGCACCTCGTCGGCCATTTCGAAGGCCTGCTTGAAGGTCGTCTCGGCGCTGGCGAGGCGGAACAGGTTCTGGTTGGGAATGACGATCAGCGTGTCGACATGCTTCTGCAGTTCCTCGATCCCGGCATCGGCCGAGCGGCCGCGGCGCGAGCCTTCGAAGGCGAACGGCTTGGTCACCACGCCGACGGTGAGGATGCCGCGATCGCGCGCCGCCTTGGCAATGACCGGGGCGGCGCCGGTGCCGGTGCCCCCGCCCATGCCCGCGGCGATGAAGCACATGTGCGCGCCGTCGAGGGCGCGTTCGATGTCCTCGATTGTCTCCTCGGCGGCGGCCCTGCCGATTTCAGGGCGCGACCCGGCGCCGAGCCCTTGCGTGATCTTGAGGCCGAGCTGGATGCGGCGATCGGCGGCGCTGGTGTTGAGCGCCTGCGCGTCGGTATTGGCGACGAGGAACTCGACCCCCTGGACGTCGGACTTGATCATGTTGGCGATGGCGTTGCCCCCCGCGCCACCGACGCCGATGACCGTGATCCGGGGACGAAGCTCGTCGACTTCCGGACGGACGAAATCGATGCTCATGAAGATGCTCCCCGGCTAGGCCAAAACACTGAACTGTGGGACCGAATCTTGCACCAACCCGACTCCGACCCCAAGCGAAAAGTTAATGTGCGGGCAAAAAAGGTGACCAACTGATTCATTATGAGACATTGGTGAGTCCGCGCTGCATCAGATTTGGTCCGAATTGGCATCAATAACCCTGTTTGAGCGCACTGATCAGCTTGCCGAACAGGCCCGTCGCCGGTTTGCGCTCACGCGTCGCGGTGGCGATGTCGCGAATGTCCCCGCTCCCGCTCGCCGCGAGGTTGGCAAGCCCGACGAGGGTTGCGAAGGCCGGTCCCGAATGGGCCTCGGGAAGCCCGGTGATGCTTTTGGGTCGTCCGACGCGAACGGCGCGGCCGAGCACGCCCTGCATGTAATCGGCGATATTCTTGAGCTCGGCGCCGCCACCGGTGAGTACCACCTGGCGCCCGACGGGGCCGGTGAAGCCCAACTCCTTCAACGCCGCCTCGATCTCGCCGGTCAGCGTCTCGATCCGTGCGCGGATGACGGTCATCAGCTGGGCGCGGGTCAACCGCATCGGCTCGCCGCTGTCGTCGCCGCCAACCGGGCGGGCGTCGATCATTTCGTGATTGTCGCGCGGGGACGTCATCGCCGAGCCGTAGAAGGTCTTCAATCGCTCGGCGTCGCGGCGCTGGATGCCGAAGGCGCAGGCAATGTCGTCGGTGATGTCGCGCGCGCCGATCGGGATCGAGCGCAGCCCGACCAGCATGCCCCCGGCGTGGAGCGAGACATTGGTGACTTCGGCGCCAAGCTCGACCAGCGCCACGCCGATGTCGCGCTCCTCCTCGGTCAGGCAGGCGATCGCCGCCGCGACCGGCGAGGCGACGATCGCCTTGACCCCCAAATGGGCCGAGCGAATGACATAATCGATGTTCTTGAGCGGTGCGGCGTCGGCGGCGACGACGTGGATGTCGACCCCGAGCTTGTTGGCGAACAGGCCGATCGGTTGCTTGACCCCGTCGTTGCGGTCGATCGTGAACAGCGCCGGGTGGGCGTGAAGCACGACCTGGCCGGTGCGGTCGATGGCGTTCCGGCCGGTCAGCAGCAACTGGTCGACGTCGGCCTGCTCGACCTGGTGGCCGCCGAGTTCGACCTCGACATTGGCGAGATCGCTGACGAGACCGCCCGCGCCGAAGCTCGCCCAGACGTCATCGACCGTCACCCCCGACATGCGCTCGGCGAGTTCGACCGCTTCGCGAACGGCGACTTCGCTTGCTTCCATGTCAGTGATGTAGCCGCGCTTGACCCCGCGGCTTTCGCGCTGGCCGGTGCCGAGCACGCGCAGCCGCCCGTCGGGATCGCGCGCGACGATCATCGCGCTGACCTTCGACGAACCGATATCGAGCGCGGTGAAGACGGGCTGGTCGTCGCTGGCGGCCAAGCGTCAGTCCTTCGTCGCTGCGGGGGGAGTCGGGGCCGGCGGCGCGCTGTTTCCAGCGGCGTTGGCGACGGTTTCGGCGGGCGCGATCGCCTCGCCCGGCGCGCGCGGCAGGCGGACCGTCATCTTGCCCGGCTGGCGCAGGTCGAAGCGCTTCAAGCCGCGACCGAGCAGGCCCGCCGACTTGTCAAGCCTGGCGAATTTGTCAAGGGCATCGCGCGCGGCGTCCTCGCCCTCGGGGAGCACCACGACCTCGCCCGTCTGGAACGACAGGTCCCAGCGGCGCTGCCCGACCCAGGTGGCGGCGGCGAGCTGCGGCTTCAAGGTCGCGACGGTGTCGAGCAATCGCTCGAGCTGCTCGGCCTTGCCGTTCGCGCCGGGGCCGATGAGGAGCGGCAGGTCGGGCATTTGCGACACGGGCACTCGGTCGAGGACGACGCCCGACCGGTCGATCAGCGAAAGTTGCTGGTTGTCCTGCCACAGCGCGGCGGGGGTGCGCTCGACGATGTCGATGACCAGGCCGTCGGGCAGGCGGCGCGATACCCGGGCGTCCTTGACCCAGCCATAATGGAGCAGGCGGTCGCGGATGGCCGAGACATCGACCAGCGCCTCGGCCGGCTTGCCGCTGCCGGCGCCGGCCAGCGCGGCCTTGTGCAATTCGTCGGTGACGACCTCATCCACCAGGCTGCGCTTCATCTTGTTGAGACCGACGATCTGGTAGCCATCCACCGCGAACCCGGCGCGGCCGAGCGCTTCGCCCGCAGCAAGCCCGGCCTTGGCGGGAAGGTCCAGCGCGACCACCGCCACCGCGACGATTGCCAGCACGAACAGCAGGAACAGCCGCCGCGCCCAGCGATTGGCCTCGGCCTCATGCACGGGCAGCTTGGCGGCAATGCGCTTCGACACGCTTTTGGGCGCGGACTTGCGCCGCGAGACCGAGGAGGAGCGAACGGCAGCGTTCATGAGGTCACTCCGGCAAGTGCTTCGGCGATCAGCCGCTCGACCAGCTCGCCATAGGATATGCCGCACTGCCTGGCTTGTTCGGGAACCAGGCTCAACGGGGTCATCCCCGGCTGGGTGTTGACCTCAAGCAGGAAGAGGCCCGCCTCGCCCTGTTGGTCGTCCCAGCGGAAGTCCGAGCGCGAGGCGCCCTTGCAGCCGAGCAGCGCGTGGCTGCGCGCCGCCATGTCCATCATCGCGGCGGCTATGTCGGCGGGCACGTCGGCGGGGCAGACATGCTCGGTCACGCCGTCGGTATATTTCGCCTCGAAATCGTAGAAGTCATTGTGCGGCTTTAATTCGGTCACGCACAGCGCCTTGCCGCCGAGCACTGCGACGGTCAGCTCCTTGCCGCGGACGAACGGTTCGGCGAGCAATTTGTCGAAATGCTTCCACGGGCCTTCGCTGTCGCGACCGATGGGCGAGCCCATGTTGCCGCCGTCGGTAACGATCGCGACCCCGACCGACGAGCCTTCGTTGACGGGCTTCAGCACATAGGGCCGCGCGATAGGGTCTCGCTCGTAGAGGCTCTCGCTCGCCACGACCTTGCCCGCGGGCATGCGGATGCCGTGGGGCACGAGCACCGCCTTGGTCAGCTCCTTGTCGATCGCGATCGCCGAGGTGGTGCAGCCGGAATGAGTATAGGGAACGCCCATCAGGTCGAGCAGGCCCTGGACCGTGCCATCCTCGCCAGGCGTGCCGTGGAGCGCGTTGAACACGACGTCGGGCTCGAGGTCGTAGAGTCGCTGGGCGACTTCGCGGTCCATGTCGAGTTCGGTGACGCGGGTGAAGCCACGCTCGCGCAGGGCCGCCGCGACCCCCTTGCCGCTCATCAGCGACACCGGGCGCTCGGCTGACCAGCCGCCCATCAGCACGACAATGTGGATGTCCTTATCCATGCGTCGGGATCGCCCTGCTGATCATCACGCTTCACTCCCCACGCGCTGGATTTCCCATTCGAGCTGGACGCCCGAATGGGCGAGCACGCGGCGGCGGACTTCCTCGCCGAGCGCCTCGATCTCGCTCGATCTGGCGTTACCGAGGTTGAGCAAGAAATTGCAATGCTTCTGAGACACTTGCGCGTCGCCGATGGTGAGGCCGCGACAGCCAGCGGCGTCGATCAGCGCCCACGCCTTGTGCCCGGGCGGGTTCTTGAAGGTCGATCCGCCGGTCTTGCTGCGCAGCGGCTGCGAGGCCTCCCGGGCCTCGGCGATGCGGTCCATCTCGGCCTGGATTGCGGCGGGTTCGGCGGGGTGGCCCTGGAAGGTCGCGGAGAGGACGATCGCCTGGAGCGGAAGGTCGCTGTGGCGGTAGGTGTAGGCAAGGTCGGCGAGGCCCAGCGTGCGGCGCTCGCCGGAGCGAAGCACGACCTCGCAGTCGACCAGTATTTCGCAGGTCTCGCGGCCATAGGCGCCGCCGTTCATGCGGACGAAGCCGCCGACCGTGCCGGGGATCGAGCGAAGGAATTCGAGCCCGCCCACGCCGGCGTCGCGCGCAGTCGAGGAAACGAGGATGCCCGACGCCCCGCCGCCGCAGCGCAGCTGGTGAGGCCCGAGCGTCTCGACCCTGGCGAAGGGCTTGCCGAGGCGGACAACGACCCCGTCATAGCCGCCGTCGCGGACGATCATGTTCGAGCCGAGCCCGAGCCCCATCACCGGGGTTGCCGGGTCAAGCTGGCGGAGGAGGTCGGCGAGATCTTCGGCGTCGGCGGGTTCGAACAGCCACGTCGCGCTGCCGCCGGACTTGAACCAGACGAGCGGGGCGAGCGGGGCGTTTGGGGTCAGCCGCCCGCGTACCTTGGGGAGGGTGGCGACGCTCATGCTTTCCTCGCCCGCGCCGCGCACACGCCGTCGGCGAGCGCGGCGGCCCATTTGGTGATGTCGCCTGCGCCCATGCAGATGACGAGGTCGTCCGCCGCGGCGAGATCGCGCAAGCTGGCGCACAATTCCTCAAGCCCGGAAACCGTACTGACCAGCCGGTGGCCGTGGGCGCGCAGCCCTTCGGCGAGCGCTGCCGAATCGATCCCCTCGATCGGCTGCTCGCCGGCGGCATAGACCGGGGCCACGAACACCACATCGGCCTCGTTGAAGGCGTTCTGGAAGTCCTCCATCAGGTCGCGCAGGCGGGTGAACCGGTGGGGTTGCACGACGGCGATGACGCGGCCTTGCGTTGCCTCCCGGGCGGCGGAAAGGACCGCCCGAATCTCGACCGGGTGATGGGCGTAATCATCGATCACGACCGTCCCGTCGATCTCGCCGACCCGGGTGAAGCGGCGCTTGACCCCTTCGAAGCGGGCAAAGCCCTGCGCGATCGTCTCGTCCGCCATCCCAAGTTCGAGCCCGACCGCGATCGCGGCGAGCGCGTTCTGGACATTGTGGCGGCCGGGCATCGGCACATGGATCTGCGGCAGCGTGCGCCGCGAGCCGTCGCGCTGGAGGACGATCGCGTCGAACCGCGTGCCGTCGGGGCCGGTCGTGATATTGTCGGCGCGCAGGTCAGCCAGCGCGGAAAAGCCATAGGTCACCACCCGCCGGT
>JALYIX010000291.1 GCA_030775565.1 Pseudomonadota bacterium
GGCAGGTGCCGCGCCTCGAGGAACGCCTCGTCGCAGGTCGCGATGACGTCGACGATGGCGTCGCCGATCGCGACAATATCAAGGCTCGGGGAGGTCACGGCCGCGGGGCGTAGCCGCGCGGGGCGCGGCCGGTCAATGATTGTGACGGCGTGGTTGCATCGCTAGGCGGGGACGATGGACATGACGCAACCGCCCGCCCGCCCGCTCACCCCCTCGCTGTTCGCCTTCGCCATTTTCTATGGCGGGATGGTATGCATTGCCGGTGTGCTCGGCAACAAGCAGGTGGCGCTTGGGCCGCTGGCGGTCGAGGCGGGGATCTTCGCCTTCCTGATGCTCGTCGCGACGTCGAGCGCGGTTGCCGAGCTTCACGGGCGCGAGACCGCGAACCGGCTGGTGCTGATCGGGTTCGTGCCGCTCCTGATGTCGCTGCTGCTGACGCTGCTCGTGCTGCGACTGCCGGCGTCGAAGGACATGCAGCCCGAGCGACTGGCGGCGTTCGACACGATGATGGGTGGGACCCCGCGCATCTGGCTTGGCGGGATCATTGCCTATGGCACCTCGACCCTGCTCAACGTGGCGATCTTCAGCCGGTTGAAGCGCGACGGCGGCAAGCTGTTGTTCCTGCGCTCGGCGATCGCCAGCATGGCGAGCCAGGTGGTCGACACGCTGATCTTCATCGCCATCGCCTTTTATGGCGTGTTCCCGATCGGCGAGCTGCTGGTCGGCCAGATGCTGGCCAAGGTGGTGCTGTCGGCCGTGCTGGTCCCGTTGCTGATTGTGTTGCTCGTCGGCATCGGTCGGCGACTGGATTCGACCGAGGCGCACTGACCGGCTTGTTACCGACGAAACGATTTGCTCTACCTTGCGCCCGAGTCGCGGGGGCAACGCGACCGAACGATGTGCTTAATCGGCAACGATAAAAAGAGGATCGATGACGGCCCAGGCGGCTGTCACCGACTTGTCGCATGCGTTCGCTAGTAGCCCCCGTGCCTGACTAATCGGGTTCAATCAGAGCATCGGGGATTTTCACGTGAAGAAACTGCTTCTGCTGTGTTCGGCAGCGACCGTCGTCGTGCCGGCCATGGCCGCCGCCCAGTCCACTGGTTCGCAAGAGACCGAGAAGGAGACGATCGTCGTCACCGGGACGCGGCTCAACAACGGCGTCGGCGGCGTCGTCGTCCCCGACGCGACCAAGGCCAAGGGCGTGCTGACGCAGGAATTCATCGCCAAGCAGGCGCCGGGCCAGACGATCCTCAACACGATCAACTATATCCCCGGGGTCAATTTCACCCAGTCCGATGCCTATGGCAGCGCCGGCGGCAACATCCGCATCCGTGGCTTCGACGGCAACCGCATCAGCCTGACCTTCGATGGCGTCCCGCTCAACGACAGTGGCAATTATGCGATCTATTCGAACCAGCAGCTCGACCCCGAACTGATCGAGCAGGTCAACGTCAACCTCGGCACCACCGACGTCGATTCGCCGACCGCTTCGGCCGCCGGTGGCACCGTCAACTATCGCACGATCATGCCGACCAACGACGTCGGTGGCCGCATCGTCGGCTCGCTCGGCACGTTTGATTACCAGCGCATCTTCGGCCTGTTCCAGACGGGCACGCTGACCAGCTTCGGCACCAAGGCGTTCATCGCCGGAAGCGCTGCCCATAACGGCAAGTTCAAGGGCCCCGGCGACAACAACAAGTGGCAGCTCAACGCGCGCGTCTATCAGCCGCTGTCGAACGGCGACTTCATTTCGGTCGCGGGTCACTACAACCACAACCGCAACAATTTCTATCGCAACCCGGGTCTTTCCGACCTGCGCAACATCCTTGGCACCCCGGTTGGCGGTACCCCGGTGGTGCCGACCGTCGGCAGTGCAAGCAGCCCGGTCGTCATCGGCGACTACAGCGCCGCCCAGAACGATGCGATCAACTCGTTTGAGAATCTCGCGATCTGCAACAGCACCGTTGCTGGTCCGGGCGTCCAGAACGACAATGGCGGCACCGGCCCGAACGGCACCGGTCCTTCAGCCCCGGCGATTTTCGGCAGCACCGCCAACAACCCGCTCAATTCGTCGAGCTGCAGCAACTCGTTCAACGTTCGCATCAACCCGTCGAACACCGGCAACATCCGCGGCTCGTCGCGCTTCACGCTTGCCAAGGGCGTCCTGCTGACGGTCGATCCGAGCTACCAATATGTGCTCGCCAACGGCGGCGGGTCGACGACCTTCGCCGAGACTTCGCGCCAGTTGCGCGGGTCGAACTTCGCGACCGTCGCGGGGGTCGATCTCAACAAGGATGGCGACCTGCTCGACACGGTCCGCGTGCTGTCGCCGAACACGACCAATACGCACCGCCTGGGGCTGACCAGTTCGCTGATCTGGGACGTGTCGGACACGCAGCGCGTCCGCGTCGCCTACACCTATGACCGGGCGCATCACCGGCAGACCGGCGAATATGGCTATCTCGGCGTGAATGCCGCGCCGCTGAGCCCGTTCGGTGGGCGCAATTCGACCCCGATCCTCGATGCCAACGGCAATGTCCTGCAGCAGCGCGACCGGACCTCGATCGCACTCCTCAACCAGCTGTCGGGCCAATATGTCGGCAATTTCTTCGACCGCCGCCTGCGCGTCGAGGTCGGCATTCGCTCGCCCTGGTTCAAGCGCAACCTCGACCAGCATTGCTACACGCTCGTGTCGAGCGGCTTTGGCTATTGCTCGAGCGAAGTGCTTGGCACGACCGCGATCCCGAGCAGCGGGGGCAACTTCGTGGTTCCTGCCAACTATGTTCCCCCGGCCAGCGGCGCGCCGTCGAACGCGGTCTACGCCCCGTTCAAGGCGCAGTATAAGTATCACAAGCTGCTGCCGAACGTGGGGTTCAACTTCAAGGCGATCGACGACGTCAGCATCTTCGGCAGCTACGCCAAGGGCTTCTCGGCGCCGCGCACCGACAATCTCTATCGCCAGCCGACGGTCGATGTGACGCCCGAATCGACCGACGCCTATGACCTTGGCGTGCGGTACACCAACCGCCTGGTGCAGGCGCAGGCGACCGCCTGGAAGATCGACTATGCCAACCGCATCGTGACGTCGTTCGACCAGGCGCTCGGCATCTCGGTCGATCGCAACGTCGGCAAGGTGAAGAGCTGGGGCGTCGATGGCTCGATCGCGTTCAAGCCGGTGCGCCAGCTCGCGCTGCTCGCCATCGCCAGCTATACGAGCGCCAAGCTCCAGCAGGACATTCGTCTTGGCACCGGCACGATCACCACCGGCGGCGGCACTACCGGCCAGCCGCTGGTCGTGACCAACGTCCCGATCGTCGCACCGACCGCCGGCAAGATGGTCGCGGAGACGCCGAAATGGCAATATGGCGGGCGCGCAGAACTGTCGCTCGGGCCGGTCGACCTCGGCGTCGAGGGCAAGCACATCGGCAACCGCTTCGCCACCGACGTCAACGATGTCATTTCGAAGGGCTACACCACGGTCGACCTCGATGCGCGGCTCAAGCTTGCCTACTTCGGCATCAAGGGCGCCTATCTGCAGATGAACGTGATCAACCTGTTCGACAAATATTACTTCGGTAACCTGTCGACGCAGATCAACGCCTTCCAGATCTGCCCGGCGGGCGCGGTGTGCTCCAACAATACCAATAGCCCGAGCTTCGCGGTCGGCGCGCCGCGGACGGTGCTGGGGTCGCTGTCGATCTCGCTGTAAGCAGGGTGACTTGAAGGGCGGCGTCGCATCTCGTGGGGTGCGGCGCCGCTTTTTTGTGTGCAGCAGCCTCGGGCTTGGGGACGAAGAAAAGGGCGGCCCGGATGATCCCGACCGCCCTTTTTTTTCTCTGTCCGGGCCGGCATCCGGACTAGCCGGATGCCGTCAATCCTGTCCGCTGTGCGGCAGGTCGGCCGGCCGCGCTAAGTCTTCGCAATGCTCCGGCAGCGCTTCGCGCTGGCGGCGCTTTGCTCGCTTAGCGCTTGCTGAACTGGAAGCTCTTGCGGGCCTTGGCCTTGCCGTACTTCTTGCGCTCGACGACGCGGCTGTCGCGGGTCAGGAAACCAGCGCGCTTGACCGTGGTGCGGAGCGTCGGCTCGTAGCGCGACAGCGCCTGGGCAATGCCGTGGAGCACCGCGCCGGCCTGGCCCGACAATCCGCCGCCCTTGACCGTGGCGATGATGTCATACTGACCGGCGCGGTCGGTGATCCCGAACGGCTGGCTGATGACGAGACGCAGCGTCGGCCGTGCGAAATAGACTTCCTGGTCGCGGCCGTTGACCACGATCTTGCCCGAGCCCGGCTTGAGCCAGACACGCGCAACGGCGTCCTTGCGGCGGCCGGTGGCGTAGGCGCGGCCATACTTGTCGAGTTCCTGCTCGCGAAGCACCGCTTCGATCTGCGGGCCTTGCGTGGAGGCGCCATGGTCGTCGGTCGGACGAGCGGATTCCTCGCCCTCGGGCGCGGCGGCAGCAGTTTCAGCCTGGGCCGGAGCAGCCGCGGCCGGGGTCGGCTCGGGGGTCGCGGCGCCGGTCAGCGCGGCGAGGTCAGCGAGAGACTGGCGATTGTCGGACATCAGGCGCCCACCTTGTTCTTGCGGTTCATGCCCGCGACGTCGAGGATTGCGGGGTTCTGGCCACCGTGCGGATGCTCGGTGCCATTGTAGAGGTGAAGCGCGCGCATCTGGTCACGGCCGAGCGGTCCGCGGGGGACCATGCGCTCGATCGCCTTTTCGATGACCCGCTCGGGGAAGCGACCGTCGAGCACCTTGCCCGCGGTGATTTCCTTGATGCCGCCGGCATAGCCGGTGTGCTTGTAGTAGATCTTCTGGGCGAGCTTGCGGCCGGTGAAGCGCACCTTGTCGGCGTTGATGATGACGACATGGTCGCCACAATCGACGTGGGGCGTGTAGATCGGCTTGTGCTTGCCGCGCAGGATGTTGGCGACGATCGAGGCGAGACGCCCGACGACCAGACCTTCGGCATCGATCAGATGCCAGTTCTTCTCCACCTCGGCCGGCTTGACCGACTTGGTGGTCTTCATGAGCGCCTTCATGGCGAAAGACCTTTATAACGATAGGGGAGGCGCCCCGGGAGGCACCGCTGGCGCGCTAATGCTGGCGGAGGGGTGGAAAGTCAAGGTAATGCGGGGGTTTTCGAGCGGGTAAAATGTTACCCGATCGGTTCAGGACGGGTCGAGCCGAGGATGTGGGCGCCCCACACGGTGGCGGCGAGGAGCAGCGCGCCGACCGCCTGGTGCGACGCCGCGAAGGCGAGCGAGACGCCGGTCAGGACGGTCGCGATCCCGAGCAGGATCTGGGTGCCGAACGCGGCATGGATCGCAATCGACGCGCGCCGCCCTCCGCCCGCCTTTACCTTGCGCGCGAACAGGATGAGGATGGCGACCACGCCCCATGCCCACCAGCGGTGGACGAAGTGGATCAGGTAGGGGTCGTGGGTCAGTGCGAACAGCGGGCCGTTCGACCCGTCGATCCCCTCGGGGACGAAATGGTCGTTCATCAGCGGCCATGTGTTCGCAACCTGTCCCGCGCGAAGTCCCGCGACCCAGGCGCCGAGCAGGATCTGCAGCGCGAGGGCGGCGAGGGTGACGATGCTGAACCCGGTCAGGCGCGCCGGGCGGTTCTCGCCGGTCGCGGCAAGGCGGCGCAGGTCGAGCGCTGTCCAGATGCAGCCGGCGAAGATCAAGAGCGCGCTGAGCAAGTGCGCGGAGAGGCGGAAATGGCTGACCTCGGTGCGGTTCACGAGGCCCGACTGGACCATGTACCAGCCAAGTGCGCCCTGGAACCCGCCAAGCGCGAACAGCGCGGCAAGTCGCCAGCCATAACCAGCGGGGATTGCACGGCGGACGGCGAACCACAGCAAGGGAAGCGCGAAGGCGAGCCCGATCAGCCGGCCGATCAGGCGGTGGACCCACTCCCAGAAATAGATGAACTGGAAGTCGCCGAGCGCCATCCCGGCGGGGCCGCTGACCTTTTGATACTGGGGCGTTGCCTGGTAGCGGGCGAATTCGGCGAGCCAGTCGGCATGGGTCAGCGGCGGCAGCGTGCCGGCAATCGGCTTCCACTCGGTGATGCTGAGGCCGCTTTCGGTCAGTCGCGTGATCCCGCCGACCACGACCATCGCGAAGACCAGCGCGGCGATTACCAACAGCCACTGCGCGATGGCGCGCGGCTGCGGGACGGTGGCGGGTCGGTGCGGGGCGGTGGAATCGAAGGTCGTGGCCATCACGGCGCGCCTATGCTCCGCGGGCCGACGCGAAACAAGCCGTGCGGCTTGCGATGAGATATTGTATCGACGGTGTCGCGATAGTATATCGTTCGCGCAATGGCGGCCCGTTCCCACCCCCACCCGACGTTCGCGCTCGATCGCCTGGCGATCGGGCTGTCGGGACTGTGCGTGGTGCACTGCATCGCGACGACGGTGTTCGTCGCGGTGCTGGCGTCGGCCGGAAGCGCGCTTGGCTCGCCGATCTTTCACGAGGTCGGGCTGACGATCGCGATGGCGATTGGCGCGGCGGCGCTGGGCAAGGGCATCCTCGACCATGGCTTCATGATGCCGAGCGCGATCGGCGGACTTGGCCTTGGCTTGATGGCCGGGGCGCTGACCTTGCCGGAGGGCAGCGGCGGCGAGGTGGTCTATACCATGACCGGAGTGCTGACCCTGGCACTTGGGCACCGGCTGAACGCGATGGCCGCCGACTGATGGGACGCCACGATCACCATCTTCACGAAGGCGAGGCGCTGACCGCGGCGGCGCGCGCGCGACTGACCGACCGGGGCGAGCAATGGACGGGCATGCGAGCGGCGGTGTTCGACGCGCTTGCCGGGTTCGACACGCCGGCTTCCGCCTATGACGTTGCCGAGGCGGTTTCGAAGGCCCAGGGGCGTCGCGTGGCGGCGAACAGCGTCTACCGCATCCTCGACCTGTTCGTGTCGTCGAACCTCGCGATGCGGGTCGAAAGCGCCAACGCCTATGTCGCCAACAGCCACCCGGGCTGCCTCCACGACTGCATCTTCCTGATCTGCGACATTTGCGGGCAGATCACCCATCCCGATGACGACAGCCTGACCGGCGGAGTGCGCGAGGCGGCGAGCGCGGCGGGGTTCGAACCAACGCGGCCGGTGATCGAGGTCAAGGGCAACTGCGCGGAGTGTCGCGCGGCGACTGCCTAACGCCGAACGCCTAACGCTTTCGTGGCAATGGGAAACCGGCTAGGGCAGGGGGATGACTGATCGTCCCATCACGCCGCTGCTCGACACGATTGCGTCCCCCGCCGACATTCGGGCGCTGCCCAAGTCCGAGCTGCCGCAACTCGCCGACGAGCTTCGCCAGGAGATGATTTCGGCGGTGTCGGTCACTGGCGGGCACCTCGGCGCGGGGCTCGGCGTGGTCGAACTCAGCGTCGCGATCCATCATGTGTTCGAAACGCCGCGCGACAAGCTCATCTGGGACGTCGGGCACCAGGCCTATCCGCACAAGATCCTGACCGGCCGCCGCGACCGCATCCGGACGTTGCGTCAACCGGGCGGCCTCAGCGGTTTCACCAAGCGGTCGGAAAGCGACTATGACCCGTTCGGGGCGGCGCATTCGTCGACCTCGATCTCGGCCGCGCTGGGCTTCGCGATCGCCAACAAATTGTCCGGCAAGCCGGGCCGCGCGATCGCGGTGATCGG
>JALYIX010000292.1 GCA_030775565.1 Pseudomonadota bacterium
GGCCAAGGCAAGCCCGCCGGCAACGCGCGCGGCCGCACCGGCGCGCAAATTGACCTACAAGGACCAGCGCGACCTTGATCGCCTGCCAGGGGAGATCGACGCCATCGAGGCCGACATTGCGCAGGCGGAAGAAGCCCTCGCCGATTCCGCGCTCTACGCCCGGGACCCGCGGCGTTTCACCGAACTGACCCAGCTGATCGAAGCGAAACGTGCCGCCAAGGAGGCAGCCGAACTGCGTTGGCTCGAGGTCGCCGAAATGGCGGAACAGCTGACTGCCTGATCAGGCGTGCAGGTGATATTGCTTGAGCAGGTCGTAGAGCGTCGGTCGGGAGATGCCGAGAAGCTTGGCCGCGCCTGAGATATTATTCTCGGTGCGGGTCAGCGCCTGGCGGATGGCACGGCGGTCGGCGACTTCGCGGGCAGCGCGCAGGTTGAGGGCGATGTCGCGTTCGTCGGGGGCAGTGCCCTTGGCTCCCGGCAGATCGAGGTCGGCCGCGCCGACCATCTTCCCGTCGGCCATGATCACCGCCCGTTTCAACCGGTTTTCGAGTTCGCGGACGTTGCCCGGCCAGGCATAGCCGTCGATCGCCGCGAGGGCGTCGGGCGCAAGACCCTGGACCTTGGGGTTATACTCGCGGGCAAAGCGTGTCCCGAAATGGCGGGCGAGCAGCACTGCATCCCCGGGGCGCTCGGCCAGCGTCGGGATTTTCACGACGATTTCGGCGAGGCGATAATAAAGGTCCTCGCGAAAGCTTCCGGCGGCCTGCATCGCGTCAAGATCCTGGTGCGTCGCACAAACGATGCGCGTATCCACCGCGATCGGCGAACGTCCGCCGATCCGCTCGATCACCCGTTCCTGGAGGAAGCGCAGCAGCTTGACCTGAAGCGGCAGGGGGATGTCGCCGACCTCGTCTAGGAACAAGGTGCCGCCCTGCGCCTGCTCGATCTTGCCCGGTGTCGTCTTGACCGCCCCGGTGAACGCGCCGCGCTCATAGCCGAACAGCTCGGCCTCGAGCAGGTTCTCGGGGATTGCGGCGCAGTTGATGGCGACGAACTCGCCGGCGCGGCGCGGCGATAGGTCGTGGACCCCGCGGGCGAGCAATTCCTTGCCGGTGCCCGAAGCGCCGAGCAGCATGACCGACACGTCGGCCCCCGCGACCCGCTCGATCGTGCGGGTTACCCGGGTCATTTCGGGCGCTGAGCTGATGAGCGCGCCGAGCACGCTCGAGGCACTGCCTTGCTCTTCGAGCAACCGATTCTCGCGCTCGATCGCCTGCAGGTGAAAGGCCCGCGCGACGATCAGCCCGAGCTCGTCGATGTCGACCGGCTTGCGATAGAAATCATAGGCGCCAAGCGCGATGGCCCGCAGCGCTGATTCGCGCGCGCCATGGCCCGACGCGACGATTACCTTGGTATCGGGCTTGAGCGCGAGAATTTCGGTCAAGGTCGCAAATCCCTCGGCGGTGCCGTCGGGATCGGGCGGCAGGCCAAGGTCGAGGGTAACGACCGCGGGCTCATGCGCGCGGAGCATCTCGATCGCCTGGGGGCGGTCGCCGGCGACGACCACTCGATAGCCTTCATAGGCCCATTTGAGCTGGCGCTGGAGCCCCTCGTCGTCCTCGACGATCAGCAGCACGGGGAGGTCGGGGGTGTCGGTCATGCGATCTTCCGAAGAGAGGCGGGCTCGGCCGCGGCGAGGTGGATGACGAAGCTGCTGCCCTTGCCCGGGGTCGAGGTGACGGTCAGCCGGGCGCCCATCGCCGCGACCAGCGCGCGCGCCTCGAAAGCGCCGACGCCGAAGCCGCCCGCCTTGGTCGAGGCGAATGGTTGGAATAGGCGATGACGGACGAACTCGGCGTCCATGCCGCTGCCCTGGTCGATGATCGCAACCGTGATCTCGGCGCCCTCGGCGGCAACCTTGACGGTGACCGGTGCACCGTCGGGCGAGGCGTCGATGCCATTTTGCAGCAGGTGCCCGATGGCGGTTTCGAGCCCGAGCGGATCGACCATCGCCCATAGCGAGGTGTCGCCCAGCAGGCGGATGTCATGGTTGCGGCGCTTGGCGGCAATGCTCGCCGAAAGCAGATCGCGCAGCGGGGTCGGTTCGGTCCGCTCGTGGCGCGGCCCCCCCTGCGGCGCGAGCCTGGTGAGCAGGTCGTTCATCTTGCCGACCGAGCTCTTGAGGGTTGCGACCATATCGGCGCGGAACTCGGGATTGTCGGCGTGGCGCTCGGCATTGCGCGAGAGCAGGGACAGCTGGCTGACCAGATTCTTCACGTCATGCAGGATAAACGCGAAGCGGCGGTTGAATTCCTCGAAGCGCTGGGCGTTGAGCAGGGCTTCCTGGCCATGTGCTTCGGCAAGGCTCGACGCCGCCTGACGACCCGCGGTGCGCAGCAGATCATAATCTTCCCAATCGAGCGCGCGGCGGTAATCGGGGGCGGCGAGGACCACCAGGCCGACCAGCCGGCCGTGGTGGATGAGCGGGACGCCGACCCACGCGACCGGGTCGGCAAGCATCCAGCCGGGCACATCGAGCAGATCGTCGCGCGACCGAACCCAGCCGCGACGAACGCTGTCGAGATCGACGATCCGGCCTTCATTCTCGACTGCGCGCCAGAAGGCCGCGGCCGGGCGGGGATCACCGGCGGCGAGCGGCTCGCCGGGCCAGTTCCACGCCGCGGCGGGGTCGATCGCGCCGGCTTCGTCGACCACCAGCAGTATCCCGCCCGGGGCATCGAGAATGTCGGCGAACGCCTCGATCACTCGTTCGCCGAGCGGGGGGGCGTCGCTACCGCTGCGCCCGATCGTCCCGGTGAAACGCAGCCATTCAGCGCGATAGTCATAGCGGTGCTCGAAAAAATGCTTGGCGAGCTTGACCTTGGCCCAGGCGCGCGCGCGCGACGAGGGAAGCAGCACCATGGCCGCGACCGTAATCGCCGCAATCCCGCCAACGCTCAGCGACTGCGCCCAATCCCAGCCACGCCCCTTGGCTGCGGTGGCAAGCACCGCCATGACTGCGAAATATCCGCAAATGGCAAGCAGCGAGAGCGACTGGAAGGTCGCCGTGCGCGACAGGCGGATGCGCCAGCCTTGGGGCTCGCGTCCCCCAAAGGCGAACAGCGGCATGGTCGCCGCGACCAGCAGCCCGCGCCAGATGAGCAGGCTTTGCGCGAGCGGCGCGCCAAGATAGGCGAAGGTATAGAGGTTGAGGTCATAGCCCCACGAACAGGCGAGCCCAGCCATCGCCAGACGGATCGGGCCGCGGCTCGACGGCGCCGCCTGGGCATAGAGGTTGTGGATGATGATCAGCGCCCCCGCCGCCATCACGATGTGGAGCAGCCGCGAGGTCTGCGCGAAGGCCTCGGCGATGTCCTGCGGTACCGCGATCAGGAGGCCGCCAAGTTCGAGGATCAGCAGCAGTCCGACGACCAGCGATTCGGCACCAAGCACCAGTCGCACGCCGCGATTGCGAAGCTCGCCCTCGGGGCCGGTGTTGGACAATTCGTGGAGCAGCGCGATCCAGATCAGGTTGCGGACGGTCTCCCCGAGGGCGGCCAGCGGCGCGGCCGGCGACTCGATCGCGGCAAGCCACGCCCAGGCCGCGGTCATCAGGAAGGCGGCGAGCAGCAGCAAGTGCGCCCGCCCGACGATGCGCGACTGCATTCGCCACAGCAATAGCGACGCGAAACAGGCCGCGGCGAGCGCGTGAGTCCAGAAGCTGAGCAGCGGCGCAAATGTCAGGCTGAGCGACATGCCGTCACTGTCGGCAAAATTTACAAAGAAGTTGTGAACGCTTGGCAGACGAAGCCTGGCGGGGCAGGGGTGCGGCAAAGGAGCAACGGCATGCATACCATCGGATCAGTTGGCCTCAAGGTGGCGCCATTGGCGCTCGGCGGCAACGTTTTCGGGTGGACCGCGGACGAGGCAACAAGCTTCGCGATCCTTGACGCGTTCGTCGACGCCGGCGGCACGATGATCGATACCGCCGACGTCTATTCGGCCTGGGTCCCGGGTCATTGCGGCGGCGAGAGCGAGACGGTCATCGGCAAGTGGCTCAACCAGTCCGGCAAGCGCGACAAGGTCATTCTGGCGAGCAAGGTCGGGATGATGGCCGGCCTGGCGCCGGCCACGATCAGCGCGGCGTGCGAGGGCTCGCTGGCAAGGCTCGGGGTCGAGACGATCGATCTATACTATCAACACAAGGATGATGGTTCGGTGCCGCTGGCCGACAGTCTTGGTGCGTTCGACGCCCTGGTTAAGGCCGGCAAAGTGCGCGCGGTTGGTCTGTCGAACTTCGAACCCGAACGGATCGAGGAAGCGGTCGCCGTCGCGCGGGATGGCGGTCTGACCGTCCCGACTGCCTATCAGGGCTGGTACAACATGCTCGAACGCGGAAAATATGAAGGCGCGATCGAGGCGGTCGTCAATCGCCACGAGCTGGCCATGTTCCCCTTCTACAGCCTCGCCAACGGCTTCCTTGCCGGCAAATATCGCTCGCTGGACGACCTCGGCAAGTCGGTCCGCGGCGGACGCAGTCGCGAATATCTCGACGGGAAGGGGCCGCGCGTGCTGGCCGCGCTGGACGACGTCGCAGCCGAAACCGGGGCGCCGCTCGCCGCCGTCGCGCTTGCCTGGACGATGGCCCGGCCGGGCATCGCTGCTCCCATCGCCAGCGCAACCAGCGTCGCGCAGCTCAACGAGCAGCTGGCGGCGCTGCGGCTCGAGCTGACCCCTGGCCAGATTGCGCAACTCACCGCGGCGAGTGAATGATCGCTGCTTCCTAGGGGAGTGGCGATAATTCGATGATGTCGATCTTCGATTCGAACGCCGGGCGGGGGAGGATCATTCGCCAGCGCCGAGGGCCGATCCGCTCGACATAGCCGGCGACGTCGCGGTCGGGGTCCCCGCCATATTGGAGCGCGCGATTTTCATCGCCAAGCATCAAGGTGCCGAGAAACACGCTGCGCAGGGCATCGACCGGGAAGATCAGGCCCACCTGGCGTTGGGAGCCGTTGAGCTTGGCAAAGCCCTGCAAGCCACGTTCGGGGCGCACCCGGCACAAGAACGGCGGATAGGCTATGTAATCGAGCGCGCCTGAACCGCGCGCGCCAAGCTTGGTGATGCGGCAGGAGTAGGTGCCGTTGGGGATCGCCGGGCCCGGCAGCGCTGCGTCGGGCGCGAGCAATGCCCCCTCGGCGGCGATTTTTGGACCCGCACCCGAACGCCGCGCGTCGCCAAGCCCCTCGACGAAGCTCGACCGCCAGTCGCGCAGCCGAACACGATCTTCGGGAGTCGCGACCGCCTGCCAGTCGCGGGCATTGCTGTCGATCAGCGCGCCTTCGCGCGACAGTTGCTGCTGCATCGTCGAGCAGCCCGAAAGAAGGCAAATGGCGGCGGCGGCGGGAAGAAATCGCATCCTGCCATGGCTAGGCGCGGCGCCGCCCTGCCGCAAGCATTTGGCGCCGCCCGCCCGTTATTGCGCGGTCCAGCCACCATCGATGCTGTAGTTTGCGCCAGTGATCGAGCGTGCCTCGTCGCGACACAGGAACAGCGCCAGCGCGGCGACTTCCTCGGGCGTGACGAACTGCTTGGTCGGTTGCGCGGCGAGCAGGACATCGTTGATGACCTGTTCGCGGGTCAGGCCGCGCGCCTTCATCGTGTCGGGGATCTGGTTTTCGACGAGCGGCGTCCAGACATAGCCGGGTGAGATGCAATTGACCGTGATGCCGTCGGTCGCCACTTCGAGCGCGATCGTCTTGGTCAGCCCGGCGATGCCATGCTTGGCCATGACGTAAGCGCTTTTGTTGGGCGACGCGGTGAGGCTGTGGGCCGAGGCGGTCGAGAGGATCCGGCCCCACTTCTTGCCCTTCATGATCGGCACGACGGCGCGCGTGAGATACCAGGCGGCGCTGAGGTTCAGCTTGATGATTTTCTCATATTGATCGGGCGGGAATTGCTCGATCGGCGCGACATGCTGCATGCCGGCATTGTTGACGATGATGTCGGGGCCGCCGGTCGCTTCGTGGCACGCCTTGACCATCGCCTCGATCGCGGCGGGTTCCATCAGGTCGGCATTGCTGTAATAGGCTTTCGCGCCGGCCGCCGCCTCGATCGCGGCGCGCTCGGCCTCGATTGCGGCGGCGTCGCCGAACCCGTTGATGGTGACGCTCGCCCCTTCGGCAGCGAACGCCTTGGCGATGGCGAGGCCGATGCCCGAGGTCGAGCCGGTGACGATCGCGGATTTGCCTTTAAGCAACATGGGCTACTCCCTTGGTGGTGAGGTCGAACGCGGCGCTTTTGCCCGTCGCGATATTCTGGGCGACGAGCCGGGCATTGGCCATCGTCTCGGCGACCGCCGCCTGGCCGGCTTGCCAATGTTCGAGCATCGTGCGGGCCGAGAATTCATAGTCGCGCGCGCCGCCTTCCCAGGCGTTGGCGCGGTAGATCAGCTGGACCAGGTTGATCGGGTGATCGTTGGCGAGCACGGCGCATTTGCGCGCCGCGGCCGTCTCGCGGAGCGTCGCCGGCAAGATGTCGAGCAGCGCGCGCACGGCTTCGCGGGCGTTGCGCATCTTCAACGCGTCGGCCGAGACCTGGCGGGTCCGGCTGGAGAAGCGGATTTCCTTCTCGCGTGCGACCACGTCCATGATCGTCTGGGGTCGCTCGGCGCTGGCGGCGAAGAGGTCGACCTGGAACACCAGCATCTCGCCCTGCTGCTCGTCGAGCAGGTAGGACAGGGGGGTGTTGGAGACGAGCCCGCCGTCCCAGTACCAGGCGCCGTCGATCTCGACCGGCGGGAAGCCCGGCGGCAGCGCGCCAGATGCCATGACGTGGCGCGCGTCGATCCGCTCGCGGGCGGTGTCGAAGAAGCGGAAGTTGCCGCTTTCGATGTCCACCGCGCCGACCGACAGGCGCACCGGGCCGTGGTTGACGAGGTCCCAGTCGACAAGTTCGTCGAGCGTCGCGACGAGCGGGGAGGGGTCGTAGAAGCTGAGCGCCTCGGCGCTGCCCGGCCGGCCGAGGGTCGGCGACATCATCCGCGGCCGGAAGAAGCCCGGAACGCCCGCCGCGGCAACGAAGCCCGCCGACCATTCGTGGAGATACTCGCGGACGCGCTCGTCGCCGAGTATCGGGAAGCTCGGCAGCCAGCTGCTCAGCCGGTTCCAGAAGGTGCGAAGCGCGGCGACCCGGCCCTCGGGGGGATTGCCGGCGATCAGCGCAGCGTTGACCGCGCCGATCGAAATCCCGGCGACCCAGTCGAGCTCGATTGCGCTCCCCATGAGCGCCTCGAATACGCCGGCCTGAAAACTGCCGAGCGCACCGCCTCCCTGAAGGACGAGCGCCACCGTTTCGGGGAGCGGCATCGCACCGGCATGGCGCTTGCGGCGGGCGAATTGGGCGTCGGCCATGCGCCTAGATGACTTGCGCGGTGCAGCATGCCAAGCCCCGTGCCTGAACCCCGACAAGAATGTTTTGCAACCGTCACGGCCGCCGCGCATTGGACAGGGCAACAGGAGGGCCATGGCATGCGGCTGGACGATCAACGCGAGAGCAGCAATTTCGAGATCGATTCCGGGCGCGGCGGGGGCATGGGCTTCGGCGGTGGCGGCTTCGGCGGCGGCGGACTGGGCCTGATCTTCAGCCTCGTTGCGAGCCGTTTCGGGATTGTCGGGATCATCATCCTCGCGCTCGGCTATTGCGCGCTGCAGTCGTTTGGTGGGGGGCTTGGCGGCGGGGGCGTGATGCCACAGACGACGCAATCGGCCGGCGGTGGCAGCGCCTCGGGCGTGATCGATCCGACCACCGAACATTTCACCAACAAGGTGCTCGGCTCGACCGAGGACACGTGGGGCAAGATTTTTGCCGCTTCGGGCCAGCGCTACGAGCCGACCGTGCTCCACTATTACCGCGCCGGGACCCAATCCGGCTGCGGCGCCGCGCAGTCGGCGATGGGCCCCTTCTATTGCCCGACCGACAAGAAAATCTACCTCGACGCGAGCTTCTTTGACGAACTGTCGCAGCGTTTCCAGGCACCGGGTGACTTCGCCGAGGCCTATGTCATCGCGCATGAGGTCGGCCATCATGTCCAGGACATGCAGGGCATCCTCGACAAGGCGCACAACGCCCAGGCGCAGGCTGGCGATACCCAGGGAAATGCCATCCAGGTCGGGGTCGAACTCCAGGCCGACTGCTATGCCGGCGTGTGGGCCAAGACTGCGCGCGATGCCAAGGGCCAATCGATCATGGAAGCGGGTGACATCGAGGAGGGCCTGAAGGCCGCCAACGCAATTGGCGATGATACGCTGCAGCGCGAGGCACAGGGACGGGTGATGCCCGACAAGTTCACCCACGGGACGTCGGCCGAGCGCGTCAATGCGCTGCGCAAGGGCTATACGACCGGCGACCCGGCGCAGTGCACCAATCTGATTTGAGCAAGGACCCCTCCCGCCACCGCGGGAGGGGTCAATTGGCTCAGACCTTGACCAGCATCTTGCCCGTGTTGGCGCCCGAGAAGAGCCCCAGGAAGGCCTGTGGAGTCTGCTCGATCCCGTCCATCACCGTGTCCCGGCTCTTGACCTGGCCGCCGGCGATCCAGCCGCCCATGTCGCGGTAGAACTCGGGCATCCGGCCCATATAGTCGGTAAAGATGAAGCCCTGGACGCGGATCCGCATGCCGATGATCCGCATTATGAAACGAAACGACGCCGGCTCGCCGGCATTGTAATTGTCGATCATGCCGCAGATCGCGAAGCGCGCATTCTGGCGAGCGTGGGCGAAGGCGGCGTCAAGATGGTCGCCGCCGACATTGTCGAAATAGACGTCAATGCCCTTGGGCGCCGCCTCGCCGAGCGCTTTCACCAGCGATCCCGCCTTGTAGTCGATCACCTGGTCGGCGCCGAGCGAGCGGACATAGTCGCATTTGTCCGCGCCGCCGGCCGAACCGATGACGGTCATGCCCTTGGCCTTGGCGATCTGGACCACCGCCGAGCCGACCGCGCCCGCTGCCGCCGAGACGAAGACGATGTCGCCTTCCTTCGCCTGCGCGGCGTCGAACAGCCCGAAGTAGGCGGTGCCCCCGGTCAGGCCGAGGTTGCCCAGGAACGCCTGGGGCGGAACGCCGAGGTCGGGCAGCTTGTTGGCCGCGCTCGCCGGAACCACGGACTCGTCGCGCCAGCCAAGCATGTGCATGACGGTGTCGCCGACAGCGAGCTTGGGATCGCGGCTCTCGATCACCTCACCGACCGCGCCACCCTCCATCGGCGCGTCGAGCGCAAATGGCGGGACATAGCTTTTCACGTCGTTCATTCGCCCACGCATGTAGGGGTCGACCGACAGGAAGCTGTTGCGGACGCGGACCTGGCCCTCCTCGAGCGCCGCCGAGGGCAGCTCCTTGAGCGCGAAATTGTCCATCGTCGGCACGCCATTGGGGCGGTTCATCAGGTGCCAGGCGCGGGCCATCATTGCTCTCCTTATTCCGGGTCGATTATCGACTCGCCATGGCCCCGCGCGCCCCAAAAGGAAAGCGCCGGCGAGGGGAAACCTCGCCGACGCTCCTGTCCCGGCGCGCCTGTGGGGGACGCCGGGCAATGGGACCGGACTAGCGGCTGGCGTCGTCCGGATACGTACCCGAGAAGCTTCGCTCGAGAATGTGCGGCCCGTCGCCCTGCTGCTGCGACTGCTGCTGCTGCCGCTGGCGATCCTGCGCCATCGAGCCACTGCGGTCATCGCCCGGGTTGCGCTCCTGGAAGCCGCGCTCCTCGACCAGTGAGCGGCGCGCCTCGTCGGCGGGTTGGGTCAGGATCAGCCGGTCGCCATCGACCCGGTCGATGGCATTGCAACCGAGCGACTTGTGGACCCCACCTTGGCTGTCCTTGGTCAGGATGATCCTGTCGCCCTGGATCTTGTCGACCTTGCCCACTACTTGCTCGTCCGACCCGACGACCTCCATATGGTCGCGTACCTGACCGAGCGTCTGGCGCTTGGTCTGGCGCTGCGATCGCCAGCCGGAGAAGTCATTGTCGAACTTCGACTGATGCTCGCGGCGATATTCGTCATAGTCGTGGTCAAGCTGGTCGATCTGGCGCTGGCGCCATTCGGCATAGTGCGGGTCGTGCTGCTTCGATGAGGCCGCGCCGATCGCCGCACCGGCGAGTGCCGAACCGGCACCGACCCCGCGCGGCTCGCTCCGCTCGAAGCGGTCGCTCGACCCACGGCCATAACCGCCAGCGAAGGGACGATAGTCTTCGCGCTGCTGCGGCGCGCCATAGTCGCGGCGGCCACGCTCCTGCTCGGCGCGGTTGAACTCGGTTCGGCCGCCGGCGCGGTCCTCGTCCCGCTCGTCGCGCCCGAACCAGCCTCCGCGCTGCTCGTCTCGCGGCTGCTCGCGGTCGTTGTGGCCGCCAGAGAAGCCGCCTCGCTCATGCTCGCCGCGCCCGCGGTCCGGTCCGCCGAAGAATCCCCCGCGCTCGGCGCGATGCTGTTCATGGGGTCGGCCATAGCCGCCCGAGCGGTCGTCCTGGACCCGCCGCCGCTCGGCCTCCTCGTCGCCGAACCAGCTCGAAATCTCGTCGCCGGCGCGTTCGAAGAAGCCACGCCCACCGCTGCGGTCTCCGCCTGCGCGAGGATCGTCGCGCTGCCCGCGGAAGCGGTCGTCGTCGCGCGCGCCGCGATTGCGCTCGTCGTTACCGAAGCGCTCGTCGCGCGGGCGGTCGTTGCGATCATAAGCCATACTGTCTCTCCACAGAAAACCGGCCCCCGCCGCATGGGTTGGTAATGGCGCGACAACGAACGGCGGCCGAGCCCCGTTCCCGCCGACAGACGAACGGAAGCAGGGTTTCGACGAAGCGAAATTGGTGGGGTAGGGGCGTTGCCAGCGTGATCAACCGCCGCTATTGGGCGCTCACTTGCCGGGTGCGGGGCTGTAGCTCAGATGGGAGAGCGCTGCAATCGCACTGCAGAGGTCAGCGGTTCGATCCCGCTCAGCTCCACCAACCCGCCCGGTCAGCGATCCAGCAATGAAATTGGGCGAGAGCCAAGGTCGCGAAGGAGCGGGGCTTGGCGAGGGCGCTCGAATGAAAGCGTCGATCGCCGCGAGCGGACCAGTGCCCATGGGTAGTATCGGCGGCCGCGGGTGGGCTCTGGCATCAATTCAACGGCGCTTGGCCAGACGCTAGCTGCTCCACACCGCGGGTTCGCTCCCCGAAGGGTCGATGAAGTGGAAACGCCGGCCGCCCGGGAAGGCGAAAATCGGGCGTGCGATGACCCCGCCCGACTTGGTGACGGCGTCGAGCGCGGCGTCCAGGTCGGCCACTCTGATGACCGGCAAGGGCGCCGAAAGCGCTTCTTCAACCTGTCCGTTGAGCCCCACGTCGACCGGCCCGCCCTCCGTCGCCGCATAGTCCCCGCCATGGTCTGAAAAGCGCCACCCGAACGCCTTGCTGTAAAAGGCGCGCGTCAGCTCATGCGCGGTAACGCTGGGCAACTCGACATAATCGATCCGTGCCGCGCCGGTCGCCGCGCGGTCCGTTCCCACCGTCATCAATAGCGCCTGATCAGCCCCGCCAGCCGACCCTGAATCTGCACCTGCTCGGGACGATAGCGCTGTGC
>JALYIX010000293.1 GCA_030775565.1 Pseudomonadota bacterium
GACTTTGTCGTAGAGGGTTTTCATGCGACGGCCTTTTGCGGGGTCAGTTGGGCGGCGAGCAGGGCGGTGACGCGGGCGCCGAATTCGCTGCAGCCGGCGGTGCCGCCAAGGTCGCGGGTGCGGTTGCCCTCGGCCAGCGCGCGGTCGAGGGTGGCGAGGAGGAGCTTGGCTTCGGCGGGGAAGCCGATCGCCTCAAGCAGCATCGCTGCGCTGGCGGTCGCGCCCGAGGGGTTGGCGAGGTCCTTGCCGGCGATGTCGGGGGCCGAGCCGTGGATCGGTTCGAACAGGCCCGGACCACTGGCGCCGGTGCTCGACGAGCCAAGCACGCCGATCGAGCCGCCGATGACCGACAGCTCATCGGACAAGATGTCGCCGAACAGATTCTCGGTGACGATCACGTCGAAGCGGGTGGGGTGGGTGACAATCGCCATTGCCGCGGCGTCGACGTACATATGGTCGAGGGCGACGTCGGGGTAGTCGGTGGCGAGTTCGGTGACGACGCGGCGCCACAGCTTGGAGCTGGCCAGGACATTGGCCTTGTCGACCGAGGTGAGCCTGCCGCGACGCGCCCGTGCGGCCCTGAAGCCGACATGGGCGATGCGCTCAACCTCGGGGCGCGTGTAGGCGCACAGGTCCGACCCGCGGTCGTCGGTCAGGGTCTTTTCACCGAAATAAAGGCCGCCGATCAGCTCGCGCACGACGAGCACGTCGGCGCCGGTCGCGACTTCGGGCTTCAAGGGCGAGAGATGCTCGAGACCGGGGACGATCCGCGCCGGCCGCAAGTTGGCGAACAGGCCGAGCGCCGAGCGCAGCGCGAGCAGCCCCTGCTCGGGGCGGACCTTTGCCGAGTCCCACTTTGGTCCGCCGATCGCGCCGAGCAGGACCGCGTCTGCGCTCTTGCACGCGGCGAGCGTCGCGGCGGGCAGCGGCTCGCCTGCCACGTCGATCGCCGCGCCGCCGAAATCATGCGTCTCGAACGTCAGCCCGAGGCCACGCGCCTCCGACAGCGACGCGAGGCAGGATACGGCAACGTCGGTGACTTCGGGACCGATTCCGTCACCGGGCAGGACGACAATTTTCATGACGAGCGAGGTTCCCGGTTCAGGCTGCCTGGGGTGCGCGTTCGGCGGCGCGGACGTTGCGCACCGCCTCGGCATTGCTGGCGGCGTCGATGTAGGCCGAGACGAAGCAGGGCAGGATATCGCGCCCCCGCGCACGGCCGGCGAACAGCTCGCCGCCGACCTCGAGCGTGATTTCGGTCAGCACATTGGCACCCTGCCCGTCGGGGGCCGGTTCGTTGGCGTCGACCGCAATATATTGCATGTCGAGCTGGTCGACGCGGGCCGGGACCCCCATCATTTGGCTGACGGCGAGGAAGGCCGCGTCGAGCGCGCCCGGCGCCGAGGCGAGGTCGGTGATCCGGCCGCGCTCGCCATGCTCCAGTTCGATCCGCGCGACCGGCCAGGCGTTGGCCGAGACGGGCGAGCGGATGTCGACCTTGTTCAATTTCCACAGCCGCTCGGGCTGGCCGCTGTCGATGCCGCTCAAGAGCGACAGGAGACGCGCCGAATCGACGATGCCGATCTCGTCGGCGATCGTCTTGAAGGCCGCGAAGGCGCGGTCGAGGCGATCGCCTTCGAGGATGAAGCCAAGCGACTTGGCGCGGGCGGCGAGCGCATGGCGCCCGCTGTGCTTGCCGAGGATGATGCCCTCAGAGGCAAGACCGATATCTTCGGGTTTCATGATTTCGTAGGTCTCCGGGTTCTGGAGCATGCCATGCTGGTGAATGCCGGATTCGTGCGCGAATGCGTTGGCCCCGACGATCGACTTGTTGCGCGGGGGTGGAGAGTTGGTGACCTGGGCCAGCGTGTGACTGGCGGCCATGATCCGCTTCGTGTCCACCCCGGTGGTTACTCGGAAGGTGTCGGCGCGGGTTTTGATCGCCATGACGACGTCCTCGAGCGCGCAATTGCCGGCGCGCTCGCCGATGCCGTTGACCGCGCATTCGATCTGGCGCGCGCCGCCACGGACCGCGGCGAGGCTGTTGGCGACGGCCATGCCGAGATCGTCGTGGCAGTGGGTCGAGAAGATCGTCCCGTCGGGGCGATCGACGCTGGCGACGAGGAACTTGAACAGCTCGTAAATCTCGTCGGGCGTGGTGTAGCCGACCGTGTCGGGGACGTTCAATGTGGTCGCGCCGGCGGCGGCGGCGGCGGACAGGCATTCGACCAGGAAGTCGCGTTCGGTGCGGATCGCATCCTCGGCCGAGAATTCGACGTCATCGACCAGGCCGCGGGCGTGGGTGATCGAATTGCGGATATTCTCGAGCACGGTCGCTCGGCTCATGTGCAGCTTGTCGTCGCGGTGGATCGGGCTGGTGCCGATGAACACATGGATGCGCTTGCGCGCGGCGGACTTGAGCGCGTCGGCCGAGGCCTGGACGTCGCCGGGGGTGGCGCGGGCGAGGCTGCAGATGATCGGGCCGTCGATCTCGCGCGCAATCGCCTCGATCGACTTGAAGTCGCCGGGCGAGGCCGCGGCGAACCCGGCCTCGATGACGTCGACGCGAAGGTCGGCCAGCGCGCGCGCCATGCGCAGCTTGGCAACTTCGGACATCGAGAAGCCCGGGGCCTGCTCGCCGTCGCGCAGCGTGGTGTCGAAAATGCGAACCTGGTCGTTGATCATGAGGCCGATCCCGCAATCGGAGAGGTGGAAACTTGGTGGACGCCGACGAGCCGGCGCAGCTGGAGGTCGAGGATGTCGAGCTTTCGCCCCGCATCGCGCGCGGCAAGGTCGAGGGTCAGCGCGGCGCGCGCGCCGTCCTGGCCCATCGTCAGGCCGCGAAGCTCGTAGCCGCGGCGTTCGACAAGGCCGACGATGCGGCCGATCGCGCCTTCGCCAGGGTCGAACTGGACGGTGATCCGCTGCGGCGGCTGGAACATGCTCACCAGCGTGACTCCATCATCTCGGTGTTGGCCTTGTTGGGCGGGACTAGCGGCCAGACGTTGGCGCGCGGATCGATGCGGGCGTGGCACAGCACCGGGCCGCTGGTGGCGAGCAGCCGGTCGATCGCGCCGTCGACTTCGCTGCGGTGATCGACGGTGAACGCCTCGATCCCGAACGAGCGCGCGACTTCGGCGAAGTCGGGGTTGTCGCTCAAATCGATCTCGGAGAAATTCTCGTCGAAGAACAGTTCCTGCCATTGGCGCACCATGCCGAGCTGGCTGTTGTCGAGCAGCAGGATCTTCAAGGGCAGGCGATAGCGGCGAAGCGTCGCCAACTCGTGGATGTTCATCATGATCGAGCCGTCGCCCGAGACGGTAAGGACGGTTGCATCGGGCTCGGCGATCAGCGCGCCGATGCCCGCCGGGATGCCATAGCCCATCGTCCCGAGCCCGGCGCTGGTGAGGTGCGCCTGGGGACGGACGAAGCGGCAATGCTGGGCGACCCACATCTGGTGCTGGCCGACGTCGCAGGTGAAGATCGCCTTGTCCCCGGCGCGCTCCGACAAGGTCTTGAGCATCGCCGGTGCGTAAACCCCGGCGCCCGGCGCGTCATAGTTCATCGCCCACTGCTCCTTCTGCGCGGCGCACTGGGTGCGCCACGGGTCGGCCTGGGCGGGGAAGGCGGTCAGCGCATCGAGGATCGCGTTGAGATCGCCGGCGAGCGCGACCTCGGGACGGCGCAACTTGCCGATTTCGGCGGGGTCGCCGTCGATGTGGATGACCTTGGCCTTGGGCGCGAAGGCGTCGAGCTTGCCCGTCGCGCGATCGTCGAACCGCGCGCCGACGCAGATCAGGAGGTCGCAATTGTCGATCGCCAGATTGGCGCCCTTGCTGCCGTGCATGCCGAGCATGCCGAGGAACTGGGCGTCGTCGGTCGGGATCGCGCCGAGGCCTTTCAAGGTTCCGACCGAGGGCATGCGGGTGCGGCGGGCGAAGCTGCGCAGTGCCTCTTCGGCGCGGGCGATGCCGATGCCGCCGCCGAAATAGAGGATCGGCGCGCGCGACTGGGCGATGAGCACATTGGCCTTGGCGATGGCCGGATCGTCGAGCGGCTCGGCCGGGCGCGCGGGGACAGTCCACGGCTCGACCGAGGCGGTCTGGATGGTGATGTCCTTGGGCAGGTCGATCAGCACCGGGCCGGGGCGGCCCGAGCGGGCGATCTCGAACGCCTCGGCGAAGATGCGCGGAATGTCGGCGGTGTCGCGGATGACGTAGCTGTGCTTCACGATCGGCAGGGTGATCGCGAAAATATCGACTTCCTGGAAGGCGTCGGTGCCCATCAGGTGGGTCGCGACCTGGCCGGTGATGGCGACCATCGGCACGCTGTCGAGATAGGCATTGGCGATGCCGGTAACGAGGTTGGTCGCGCCGGGGCCGGAGGTCGCGAGACACACGCCGGGCTTGCCGGTGACGCGGCCATAGGCGTCGGCGGCGAGCGCTGCCGCCTGTTCATGACGGACGAGGATATGGGTCAGGGAAGATCCGGGCAGCGCGTCATAGACGGGCATGATCGCGCCGCCCGGATAGCCGAAGATATGGGTCACGCCCTCGCGCTCGAGCGCCTGGACGACCAGCCGCGCCCCGCTGAGCGGCGCAGGCCGGGGAGCCGGGAGTGCGTCGTCAGGGCGGGGGGCGGGATTGGTCATTACGCGGCCTTCGCTTCGGTTTGGGGATTGGGGTTGGGCTTGGCCTCGGTGTCGAGCCACGCCATGTGACTACGCAATTCGGCGCCGACCTTTTCCAGCGGCAGGTCGAGATCGGCCTGCATCATGGCGTCGTAGTTCTTCTTGCCGGCCTCATTCTCGGCGATCCAGTCGCGCGCGAAATTACCGTTCTGGATGTCGGTCAGCACTTCCTTCATCCGCGCCTTGGTTTCGGCGTTGATGACGCGCGGGCCGGAGACCATGTCGCCGTATTTGGCGGTTTCCGAGATGAAGCTGTGCATTTTGGCGAGCCCGCCCTCGTAGAGCAGGTCGACGATCAGTTTCAGTTCGTGGAGGCATTCGAAATAGGCGACTTCGGGCTTGTACCCGGCCTCGACCAGCGTCTCGAAGCCGGCGTTGATCAGCTCCGACGCGCCGCCGCACAGGACGGCCTGTTCGCCGAACAGGTCCGTTTCGGTCTCTTCCTTGAAAGTGGTTTCGATCGCGCCGGCGGTGGTGCCGCCGATGCCGCTGGCATAGGCCATCGCCTTGTCGCGGGCCTGCCCGGTCTTGTCCTGGTGGACGGCGAACAGCGCGGGCACACCGCGGCCGATTTCATATTCGCGGCGGACGAGATCGCCCGGGCCCTTGGGGGCCACCAGGATGACGTCGATGTCGGCGCGCGGGCTGACCTGGTCGTAAAGCACCGAGAAGCCGTGGGCGACGAGCAGCGCCGCGCCGGGGGCGAGATTGGGCGCGATGTCGTCGGCATAGACGGCGCGATGGGCCATGTCAGGGGCGAGCAGCGCGACCAGCCTGGCCTCCTTCGCGGCATCGGCCGGCGATAGGGTGCGGAAGCCGTCGGCCTTGGCGGTGCGCTCGGCCTTGCCGCCGGCACGCGCGCCGACGATCACGTCATGGCCGCTGTCGCGCAGGTTGCGGGCATGGGCGCGCCCCTGGCTGCCATAGCCGATGATCGCGATCGTCTGGCCCTTCAATGCGGCCTGGTTGACGTCGCTCTCGGTATAAATCCGTTCCACCCTATGATCTCCTTGGTCTGTCTGGTCGTTGTTCGTTGGTCATGCGCACAAAAGAAAACCCCCGCTCGGGGGGAGCGGGGGTCGGTCTGTTTCCGGTTCCTTGTCGAACCGATCAGCCGATCGCCGCCCCAGCGTGGGTGGGAATAAGTACGAGCGTAAGGAGGAGCGCGCGCATGTCGGCCGACAGGGCACGGGCCCCGGTCAGCGTCTCGGCGGTGGCAGCGTCCATCGTCACGTTCGGTCAACTCTCATCGCGGGCGCCCGCTGTGGGATCCCGTCTTGCCGCCTGATAGGCAGGATTCGCCCGTAGAGGCAAGCGGATTCGCCCTTGTGAGCGGATTTTTGCGGGCTATGGAGAGCGCGCAACAGTCGGCGCTCCGGCGGCGATGGTATCCCAAGCGCAGGAAATATAATGACAACTGAACCATGGCCGTCGCGTGAAATGGTCGAAGGGCCGGCCCGGGCCCCGGCGCGGGCGATGCTCCGCGCAGCAGGGTTCGACGACGCCGCGCTTGCCAAGCCGATGATCGCGATCGTCAACAGTTGGTCGACGGTCACGCCGTGCAACATGCATTTGCGCGGGCTCGCCGAACATGTCCGGCGCGGGATCCTCGAGGCGGGCGGGACTCCGGTCGACTTCAACACGATCGTCGTCACCGACGGCATCGCGATGGGGACGAAGGGGATGAAGGCCTCGCTCATCAGCCGCGAAGTCATCGCCGATTCGGCCGAACTGGCGGTGCGCGGCCACAGCCTCGACGGGGTGGTGTTCCTGGTCGGGTGCGACAAGACGATTCCGGCGGCGGCGATGGCCGCGGCGCGGATGGACCTGCCCAGTGTGATTTTATACGGCGGATCGATCATGCCGGGGCGGCTCGGCGACCGGAAACTGACCGTGCAGGACGTGTTCGAAGCGGTCGGCGCGCATAGCGCGGGCAAGATCGACGATGCCGGGCTGAAGGCGGTCGAGATGGCGGCGTGTCCCGGCGCGGGGGCGTGCGGCGGGCAATTCACCGCCAACACGATGGCCTTGGCGATGACCTTCCTCGGCCTGTCGCCGGTCGGATTGAACGACGTCCCCGCAACGCATCCCGACAAGCCCGAGGCGGCGGCCGAGGCTGGCCGTATCGCAGTGGCGGCGGTCAAGGCGGGCTTGAACGCGCGGCAGATGATCACGCCAACCGGCCTCCGCAATGCGACCATTGCTGGGTCGGCAACGGCGGGATCGACCAACCTCGTACTCCATCTTCTCGCGATCGCGCGCGAGGCCGGCCTCGGCGAGGCGGAATTCGCGCTGCCGATCTTCGACGAAGTGTCGCGCAAGACGCCGGTGATTGCGGATCTGAAGCCGGGCGGGCGTTACATGGCGCCGGACATGAGCGCGGCGGGTGGGTCGGCGCTGCTTGGCCAGCGGCTGCAGGAGGCCGGGCTGCTGGTCGATGCGCCGACCGTGAGCGGCAAGTCGCTGTTCGAGCATTTTGCCGATGCGGTCGAGACGCCCGGGCAGGACGTGATCCTTTCGGCTGGCAAGCCGCTCAAGCAGCGCGGCGGGTTCGGGATCCTGTTCGGCAACATCGCGCCCGACGGCTGCGTGGTGAAGCTGGCTGGCCACAACCAGATGCTGATGGATGGGCCAGCCAAAGTCTATGACGGCGAGGAAGCCTGTTTCGCTGCGGTCACCCATGGCGAGATCGTCGCGGGCGACATCGTCGTCATTCGTGGCGAAGGGCCGGTCGGCGGGCCGGGGATGCGCGAGATGCTGGCGATCACCGCGGCGATCCAGGGGCGCGGGCTCGGCGAGAGCGTGGCGCTGGTCACCGACGGGCGCTTTTCCGGCGCGACCTATGGCTTCATGGTCGGGCATATCGCGCCCG
>JALYIX010000294.1 GCA_030775565.1 Pseudomonadota bacterium
GTCTTGAGCGGCGCGGCGAGCGCGGCCTGGCGCGACTGGAGCGCGGTCGCCTGCGCCTGCAGCTGCGCCTGCGCCGACTTGCACGCAGTGCACTCGGCATAGACGCGCTCATTGTCGACGATGATGACGTTGGCCGGGGCCGACTGCGCGGCAACCGGGGAAATCAGCGCCGCGGTGGCGAGGGACGCGAGAAATACGATCTTTTTCATCAGAATTGGGTTCCTACGTTGAATGAAAAGAGTTTGGTTTCGTCGCCCTTCTGCTTGAGCAGCGCCTTGGCGAGGTCGATCCGCAGCGGCCCGAACGGCGAGGTCCAGTTGACCCCGATGCCGATCGACAGGCGGGGCTTGGGCGAATTGCCGAGGAAGTTCTCGGTATAGCCCGGTGAGCGCGTATAATTGGGGCTTGCCACCGTGGTCGTATCGCCCGGACACAGGCTCCCCGGCGCCTGGAACAGCGTGGTGCCGGTGGTGTTGACCGCGGTCGGCGTGCAGATGATGCCGATGTTGGTGAGCGCGGGCTTGGTCAGCGACCACACCGAGCCCGCGTCGACGAAGGCTGACGGCCGCAGCCCGAGGCTGCGCGCGCCGGCGCCAAGCGGAATTTCGAGCTCGAGACGGCCCATATAATAGGCCCTGCCACCGAGCGCGTCGCTGAAATTATTATTCTTCGTGATCGGAACGAGCGTCCCGTCGAGATTGTAGGACTGGCGGACGATCCGCGGGCCGATGCCGCGAATGTCAAAGCCGCGCATCTGAGCGCCGAAGAAGCGGTCGGTCAGCCGGATCGGATCGAGCGGGTTGCCGAGCACGTCGGTCCGCTTCCCGCCGAGCGGGGCAATGTAGCCGCCCTCGCCGTGCACCGAAAAGACGAAGCCCCTCGGCAGACCGAAATATTTCGTCGCATTGGCCTGGGTGCGGATATATTTGACGTCGCCGCCGAGACCGGCGAAATCCTGGCTCAAGGTCAGGCGCTGGCCGCGCGTCGGGCGGATGCCGTCGGTGTTGTCATAACCCAGGGAATAGCCTGCCGACGAGGTAATCCGCGTCCCGATTTCGTCGCACAGGTACCGTCCAGCCTTCAGCGGATCGCACGCCGGAGCGAGCGGCCCCGTGCCGTCGGGGTCGGTGTAGAACGTGGTCTTGTCGAGGCTGACCTTGTCCTGGATCAGCGAGTAGCGCGTGCCGAACGAGGCATATTCGGTAAGCGGAAAGCCGAGGCGGAGATCACCGCCGGTGCGCAATTGCTTGTACGTCGTGTTGCGCGTGGTGCCGATGTAGTTGAAGCTGCTGCTGTCCTGGCGGAACAGGTCGCCGCCGAACAGGATTTGCTTGTCGAGGAAATAGGGGTCGGTGAAGCCGAGGTTGACCGACCTGGAATAGCGCGACCAGTTGATCCCCGCCGACAGCGTCTGCGCCATGCCGCGGAAGTTATTCTGTTCGATCGAGGCCGAGATGATGAACTTTTCGAGGCTCGAATAGCCCGCCGACAGCTGCAGCTGGCCGGTCGATTTTTCCTCGACGTCGACGCCGAGGTCGACCCGGTCGGGAGTCGAGCCCGGAGTCTGCTTGATCTCAAGCTTGTCCTGGAAGAAGCCGAGACTCTGGATGCGGTCCTGACTGCGCTTGACCTTGAGCGCGTTGAAGGCGTCGCCCTCGTTGACGCGGAACTCGCGGCGGATGACCTTGTCGCGCGTGACCGTGTTGCCCTGAATATTGATATGTTCGACGTAGACGCGCGGAGTCTCGTTCGCGTGGAAGGTGATGTTCATCACCTTATGCTCTGAATCGCGGTCATAATTGGGCGATACGTCGGCAAATGCGTAGCCCAACGTCCCGGCGATCTCGTTGAGTCCGGTGACCGTGTCCTCGACCGCCTTCGCGTTGAACCAGCTACCTTCCTTGAGGCGGAGAACCGACTTGATCTTGGCCGCGTTAAGGTCACGCAGGTCGCTCTCGGCGTCGATCTTGCCGAACTTGTAGCGCGGCCCCTCTTCGACGACGTAAGTGATCACAAAATCCTTGCGATCGGGGGTCAGTTCGGCGAGCGCGCTGACGACGCGGAAATCGGCATAGCCCTGGGTGAGGTAGAAAGCGCGCAGCTTTTGCTGGTCGGCGGCGAGCCGATCGGGATCATAGCTGTCGTTCGACTTGAGGAAGCCGAGCGGGCCACCGGCCTGCTTCGTGTACATCTGCTTTTTCAGCTGCCCGACCGGGAAATGCTGATTGCCGATGATGTTGATCGCGCGAACCTTGGACTTGTCCCCCTCGTGGATCTCGAACACCAGGTCGACGCGGTTCTGGTCGAGCTGGACGATCTTCGGGTCGACCGTCGCCGCGAACCGCCCCTGACGCTTGTACAGCTCGATGATGCGGTCGACGTCGGCACGGACCGCCGGACGCGTGAAGATCTGCCGCGGAGCCAGCTTGATCTCCGGGGTGATCTTGTCCGACTTGATCCGCTTGTTGCCCTCTAGCACGATGCGGTTGATGACCGGATTTTCGCGCACGGCGATGACGATGTTGCCGGTATCGGCGCCGCCAATCACGACGTCGGCGAACAGCTGCGTCGCGTAGAGATCCTTCAGCGCGGTATCGAGCGTCTCGGTAGTGTAATTCTGACCCGGAACGAGATTGGCGTAGGCCCGGATGGTTTCGGGTTCGAGCCGTTCGGCGCCAGTGACCTTGATCGACCGGATGGTGCCGCTGCTTGGCGCCGCCGTGGTGGCGACACTCGCTGCAGCAGCGGGATCCGCTGGCGCGCCAGTCGGCGCCGCCGCAGCCGCACCGGTCTGCCCGAGCACCGGCATCGCGCTGGCGCCAAGGACGGTCCCGACAAGCAGCATCATGCTCGTCCGCCGGAAGTTGGTTGTCGTCGAAGCCTTCACGCGTCCCCGCCCTTCAAATCGTCGATTGGTCACAAACCGAGTGACCGTGCGGCCCTGCCCTAAGCCCCGTCCCCAATCAAGCTCGCTACCCGATCAGTCGTCCGAGCCGGGTCCAGACACCGAACGACCCGAGGTCGTTGAACGTCGTGAACATCAGCAGTGCAAGGATGAGCGCGAGTCCGCCGCGAAACGCCCATTCCTGTGCCCGGTCACTGACCGGCCGACGCCGCGCCGCCTCCACCGCATAGAAGAGGAGGTGGCCGCCATCGAGCATTGGCACTGGCAAGAGGTTGATGAATCCCAGATTAATTGAGAATAGCGCGACCAGCTCGATGAACTCGAACGGGCCGAGACTGGCCTGCTGTCCGGCCATCTGCGCCATCTTGAGGGTCCCGCCGAGCTCCTTGACCGAGCGCTGGCCACCAATGATCTGGCCGAGACCATCGATCATCGATCGCGTGATCTGGAAAGTGAAGCGAGTCGCTTGTGGAATGGCGGAAAGCCATGGGGTGCGCACCCACTGGCGCTCCGCCGGCACGATCCCGAGCATCCCGACCCGCGCCGACTGACCGAACTGGTCCTTAAGCGAGGTCCCCGCGATCCGTGCCTCGACGACATGCTCAGTGCCGCCCCGGACGAAGCGCACCGCCAACAGCTCGTCGGGGCGAAGCGCCACGGTACGGCGAATGTCCTCGAACGTCTCGGTCGAGTAGCCACCGACCGATTCAATCCGGTCGCCAGGTCTCAGTCCGACCGCAAGGGCAGTGGAATTGGGCAGGATGCGGCCGACGACGGGTGGGCTGTGCGGCATGCCGAGCGCCACGAAGAAGCCGGCGAAAATCAGGATCGCGACGATGAAATTGGCGACGGGCCCGGCCAAGACAATGAGGAAGCGTTGCCAGACCGGCTTCAAATGGAAGCTGCGCGCCCGTTCGGCGTCGTTGAGCGGTTCGGCACCGGGGCGACTGGTGGCGTCGGCATCGCCGGCGAACTTCACATAGCCGCCAAGCGGAAGCAGGCCGACCTTCCAGCGGGTCCCGCGCTTGTCGGTCCAGCCGGTGAGTTCGGGGCCGAAGCCGATCGAGAAACTGTCCGCGCCAACCCCGAACAGGCGACCGACGCCATAGTGGCCAAGCTCGTGGAGCAGGACCAGCGGGCCGATCGCGCAGAGGAACGCGACGGCGATGAACCAGACCGGCGGCTGGGCGAGCATCTAGGCGGCGATCTTCGTCATCAGCAGACGGGCAGTGTCGCGCGCCCGAGCGTCAATGTCGAGGACATCGGCGACGGAGCGGGGCGAGGCCGCGTCCACCCGATCGAGGACCCGCTCGACCAGCGCCGCGATATCACCGAAGGCGATGCGCCGATCGAGGAAAGCCGCGACGGCGACTTCGTTTGCGGCGTTGAGCGTGGCTGGCGCTGCGCCGCCGGCCTCGAGTGCGGCGCGGGCGAGGCGCAAGGCCGGAAAACGGGCCGGATCGGGGGCCTCGAAGGTCAGCGTCGCGATCTGCGTCAAGTCGAGGCGCGCGGCGGGGGTCGACATCCGCTCGGGCCACGCAAGGGCGTGGGCAATGGGGATGCGCATGTCGGGGCTGCCGAGTTGGGCGAGGACCGAGCCGTCGACATATTCGACCATCGAGTGGATCACCGACTGGGGGTGGACGAGGATGTCGATGCGGTCGGACGGCAGGCCGAACAAATGATGCGCCTCGATCAGTTCGAGGCCCTTGTTCATCATCGTCGCTGAATCGACCGAAATCTTGGCGCCCATCGACCAGTTGGGGTGGGCGACCGCCTGCTCGGGGGTCATCGCGCGCATTTGTTCGAGGCTTCGGTCGCGAAAGGGGCCCCCGCTCGCGGTCAGGATGAGTTTTGCTACGTCCTGCGAACGACTTCCCGCAAGGCATTGGAAGATCGCATTATGCTCACTGTCGACCGGCAGGATGGTGGCGCCGTGGCGCGCTGCTGATTCGATCATCAGCGCGCCCGCCGTGACGAGCGCCTCCTTGTTGGCCAAGGCAATCGTGCGGCCCGCTTCGACCGCCGCCATGACCGGCTCGAGTCCGGCGCAACCGACGATCGCGGCCATGACGAGATCGGCCGACGTCGCCGCTTCGCTCAGCGCATCGCGGCCGGTCGCTGCGCGGCAATCGGTGCCGGCAAGACGCTCGCGCAGTTCGGGCAGCAGGCTTTCGTCGTCGATCACCGCGACCCGCGCATGGGTGCGCCGCGCCGCTACGGCCAGCGCTTCCACCTGGCGCGCGGCGGTCAGCGCGACCACTTCGAACCGCTCGGGATGAAGCGCCACGAGGTCGAGCGTCGAGGTACCGATCGAACCGGTTGCCCCGAGAATGGAAAGCGTGCGCCTCACAGCCAGCCTGCCACTTCCGCAAGCCCCGTGAGGGTCGCCACGACGACGAGACCGTCGAGACGATCAAGGACGCCGCCATGACCGGGCAGGATCGTACCACTGTCCTTGACCCCCGCGCGGCGCTTAAGCCCGCTTTCGAACAAATCGCCGAGCTGGGCGCCGACCGCGAACATTGGGGCGAGCAGGAGCAACCGGCGGGGCAATCCGAGTTCGACCACCCACAGCCCGCCAAGCAGCGACGCCGCGATCATCCCGCCGAAGAGGCCGGCCCAGGTCTTGTTGGGGCTGATCGCGGGCGCAAGCTTCGGCCCGCCGATCGAGCGGCCGGCGAAATAGGCGCCGATGTCGGTCGACCATGTGACGATGAACACCCAGAGCAGCATGTCGAGCTTGTGTGCGCCGCGCTCGCGGATCCACAGCAGCGCGAGCGCGGGGATGAGCGCATAGCCGAACCCCGCGAGGAGCCATGGAAAGCCCCGGCCGCGCACCATCCGCGTCCACTCGGTGAACATCACCGCGGCGGCGGCGGCGACGAGCACGGCAAACCAGGTCCCGCCGGCCACCGCGGCCGCGAGCGCGACGCCGATCATGACGATCCCGACGAGCGTACGCTGTAAAAGCTCGCTCACCGTTCAGCGACCGCCGAACCGGCGCTGGCGCGTGGCATATTGACCAAGCGCGTCGTTGAGCGCGGCAGCGTCGAAATCGGGCCACAATGTGTCGAGGAAGATCAGTTCGGCATAGGCTGCCTGCCACAGCAGGAAGTTCGAGAGGCGGACTTCGCCAGAGGTGCGGATGAGCAGGTCCAGTTCGGGCCAGCGCGCGGTCTGGAGCTCGGCACCGATGCCGGCCTCGTCGATGGCCGCAGGGTCGATGGCGCCCGCCTTCGCGCGCTCGGCCAGCGTCCGGGCCGCCTTGGCCAATTCTCCGCGCGACCCGTAGTTGAGCGCCATGACGAGCGTGATCCGGCTATTGCCGCGCGTCCGCTCGACCGCGGCGGCGAGACGCTGGGCAAGGTCCGGCCCGAATGCCTCTGGCTCGCCGATCAGTTCGAGCCGCACGCCCTCTTTCGCGAGGCTCGCGAGTTCGCGATCGAGGTAGAAGCGCATCAGCGCAGTGAGGTCGGAGACTTCCTCGGCCGAGCGACGCCAATTTTCGGACGAGAAGGCGTAGAGCGTGAGCACCTCGACCCCCGCTTCCGCAGCGGCGCGAACCGTCTTGCGGACCGCCTCCGCCCCGGCGCGGTGACCGGCGACGCGGGGCAGGCCGCGCTTGGCCGCCCAGCGCCCGTTGCCGTCCATGATGATCGCGACA
>JALYIX010000295.1 GCA_030775565.1 Pseudomonadota bacterium
TCAAGATGCCCGGCTTCCGCCCCGGCAAGGTCCCCGCGAACCTCATCCGCAAGATGCATGGCGAGGCGCTTGCCGCCGACGCGCTCAACACCGCGGTCCAGGCCAGCGTCCAGTCGCTGATCGCCGAGCAGGGCATTCGCCCGGCGATGCAGCCGCAGGTCGAGCTCGACGAAGGCTACGCCCCGGGCAAGGATGCCGAAGTGCGCGTCAGCCTCGAAACGCTTCCTGAAATCCCCGAGGCCAAGATCGATGCGCTCAAGCTCGAGCGGCTGACGGTCGAGCCCGACGAGAGTGCTGTCGACGCGCAGATCAGCCAGCTGTTCTCGTCGCAGAAGAGCTTCGTGCCCGCCAAGAAGGGCCATGCCGCCGCGATCGGCGACCAGGTCATCATCGACTATGTCGGCACCACCGCCGACGGCGTTGCGTTCGAGGGCGGGACCGGCGAGGCGATGGCGCTCGAGCTCGGCTCGGGCCAGCTCATCCCCGGCTTCGAGGACGGCCTCGTCGGGGTCAAGGCGGGCGACAAGCGCGACGTCGCGGTGACCTTCCCCAAGGATTATCCCGCCGATAATTTGAAGGGCAAGCCGGCGAGCTTCGCCTGCACCGTGACCGAAGTGAAGGTCCCCGGGCAGGGTGAGATCGACGATGCCTTCGCCAAGAATCTGGGGCTCGAGAGCCTCGACCAGCTCAAGGGCCTGATCCGCGACCAGCAGCAGCAGGAACTGAACGGGCTCACCCGCACCCACATGAAGCGCAAGTTGCTCGACCAGCTCGCCGAGAGCCATGACTTCGACGTTCCGCCGTCGATGGTCGATGCCGAATATGACAATATCATGGCCCAGCTTCGCCACGAGGCCGAGCATGAGGAGGACACCGCCAAGGCGCTCGCCGAGATCGAGGCCGAGGCTGCCGACTATCGCAAGATCGCCGAGCGCCGCGTGCGCCTGGGGCTGCTGCTGTCGGAAATCGGCACCAAGAACGGCGTCGAGGTCAACCAGCAGGAAATGAACCGGCTGATCGGCCAGGCCGCATCGCAATATCAGCCCAAGGACCGCGAGCGGTTCATCCAGTACGTCCAGCAGGACCCGATGGCCGCCGCCCAGCTGCGCGCCCCGCTCTATGAGGACAAGGTCGTCGACTATCTGTTCGAGAAAGCCGACATCACCGACCGCGCCGTGACCCGCGCCGAGATCGAGGCCGATCTCGAGAGCGAGGAGGGCCATGTTCATGGACCAGATTGCGGGCATGACCATGCCGCGGCACCGGCCAAGAAGGCGAAGCCCGCGGCCAAGCCCAAGGCGGCTGCTGCCAAGGCCGGCAAGGCCAAGGCAGAGGCTGCTCCGGAAGACGTCGTGACCAGCGCCGACGCCGCGCCGAAGCCCGCCAAGCCGGTCAAGGATGGCGCGGGCGCGAAGGCACCGGCGGCGAAGGCCAAGGCTGCTCCGGCGAAGGCCGAAGCTCCGGCCGAAGCCAAGCCCGCCAAGAAGGCGGCCGCAAAGCCAGCGGCGAAGAAGGCGAAGGCTTAACCCTTCGCCGCTAGGAGCGGCGGCTCGGATTGGCGAAGGGGGAGGGGAGCATGACGCAGCCACGCATCGCCGTGCTCCTCCCCTGCTATAACGAGGAAGCCGCGATCGAGCGCACGGTCGCGGGCTTCCGCGCGGCGCTGCCCGACGCCACGATCTACGTCTACGACAATAACAGCAAGGACCGCACGGTCGAACTGGCCAGGTCGGCCGGCGCCGTCGTCCGCACCGAGACAAGCCAGGGCAAGGGCCATGTCGTCCGCCGGATGTTCGCCGACATCGACGCCGACGTCTATGTCATGGCCGATGGCGACCTGACCTACGACCCTGCCGCTGCACCGCCGATGGTTGCGATGCTGCTGGCGGACCAGCTCGACATGGTCGTCGGCACCCGCAAGCATGAGCAGGCGGAGGCCTATCGCGGCGGCCATGTGCTCGGCAACAAGCTGTTCACCGGGCTGCTCTCGGGCCTGTTCGGGCGCAGCTTTACGGACATTTTCTCAGGGTATCGGGTGTTCTCCCGCCGCTTCGTCAAGAGCTTCCCGGTGCTTTCCGCCGGGTTCGAGATCGAGACCGAGATGAGCGTCCACGCGCTCGAACTGCGCATGCCGGTCGGCGAGCTCGAGACCGTCTACGCCGCGCGTCCCGAGGGCTCGGCCTCGAAGCTCTCGACCTACCGCGACGGCTGGCGGATCCTCAAGACGATCGTCACCCTCTATCGGGTCGAGCGTCCGGTGCTGTTCTTCGGCACGATCGGCTTTTACCTCGTGCTCCTCGCGCTGGTCCTCGCCGTGCCGCTGGTGATGACCTATCTTTCGACCGGCCTCGTGCCGCGCTTTCCGACTGCGATCCTCATCACCGGGCTCGGTATCGTCGCCGTGCTGTGCTGGTTCGCCGGCCTCATCCTCGACACCGTCACGCGCGGCCGCCGCGAAGTCCGGCGGCTGTTCTACCTCGCCCAGCCGGCGCCCGGGCGTCCCGACTAGCGACCGCTTGAACCTTGCGCGCTTTGCCCCGATGTAGGGGATAGCTTCACACCAAGGATCATTCATGGACCATCAGGATATCGTCGCCGGGCTCGTTCCGATCGTCATCGAGCAGTCGAACCGCGGCGAGCGCAGCTTCGACATTTTCTCGCGCCTGCTGCGCGAGCGGATCATCTTTGTCACCGGCGTGGTCGAGGACGGCATGGCCTCGCTGATCACCGCCCAATTGCTGTTCCTCGAGTCCGAGAACCCCAAGAAGGACGTGTTCATGTACATCAACTCGCCGGGCGGCGTCGTCACGGCGGGCCTCGCGATCCATGACACGATGCAATATATCCGGCCGCGCGTCGGCACCGTCTGCATCGGCCAGGCCGCGTCGATGGGCAGCTTCCTCCTTGCCGCGGGCGAGCCCGGGATGCGGGTCGCGCTGACCAACAGCCGGATCATGGTCCACCAGCCCTCGGGCGGGGCGCAGGGCATGGCGTCGGACATCGAGATCCAGGCGCGCGAGATCCTGCGCATGCGCCACCGCCTCAACACGCTCTATGCAAAGTATACCGGCCAGCCGCTCGAGGCGATCGAGCTCGCCATGGACCGCGACAAGTTCCTCGAGGCCGACGAGGCCAAGACCTTCGGCATCATCGACGAGGTGTTCGACAAGCGTCCCGACGCGAGCGAAGGCGACACCACCGGCGCGGCGCAGATCACCCCGGCCTGACCAACAGCGGCGGCGATTGGGTTGTCGCGAGGAACGTCCCCCCCGTGGCGCGCGTTTGGCGCCGGGCCACAGGAAAGGGATTCCTCCATGCGTACCACCAGCCTCATCGCCGCCGTCAGCCTTGGTCTCGCGCTCGCCGCGTGCGGCAAGAAGCAGGACGAGACGACCACCGTCACGACCAACGATAGCAGCATGACGACCGACAACGGCGTCATGGCCAACGACATCAACGCCACCGCGACCGCCGCGGCGATGCCGGCGCAGGGCTTCACCGACACCGTCGCCGGATCGGACATGTTCGAAATCCAGAGCGGCAAGCTCGCCGAGACGATGGGCAGCACGCCCGCGATCAAGGACTTCGGCAAGATGCTCGTCACCGATCACACCAAGTCGAGCGACATGCTCAAGGCCGCCGCGAAAAAGACCAGCCCGGTCGTCGCGCTGCCGATGATCCTTCCGGCCGACCTCAAGGCGAAGCTCGACGCGCTGAAGGCCGCCAAGGGCGCCGACTTCGACAAATTGTTCGTCACGCAGCAGACCGACGGCCACAAGGCCGCGCTCGATGCACTCAAGGCGTACAGCGCGGGTGGCGACCAGCCCTCGCTCAAGGCGTTCGCGACGACCGTCATCCCGACGGTTCAGGGGCACCTCACCAAGCTCGAGGCAATGCCGAAGTAGCGGTGATCAACCGGCCCGTCGGCGTCTCCGACGGGCCGGCGTCCGTCCGGCTTGACCGGAAATGGCCGGATCGCCCGGCATTAACCGGCTGCTAGTGACTGTCCTTTAGTCTCTCCCGCACAGTCGCCGGGAGAGGCAGCGATGAAGCCGATCTATTATCGTCCGGGCAAGCTTGCCGGCTGGGCGCTCGTGGGCGCGGCGACGGGTATTTTCCTGTTGTGGCAGAATGACGAGGGGTCGCTGTGGTCGATCGCCGTCGGCACGCTGTCGCTGATCGGCGCGGTTGCGGCCGGGATCGCCGGGATGGATCCGCGACCGGCACTGGCGCTCGAGGGACGCTCGCTTGCGATCAGAACCCTCTTCCGCCGCAAGGTCGTCGACCTCGCCGACGTGCTGGTCGTGTCGGTCGAGCGATGCGCGCTTCGGCTGTTCGGCATCGTTCCCGTGTCGCGCCGCGAGTATCTCGTCATCCGCATACAGGGTGGGGTGACCGGGAGCCAGAAGCTCAGCCTCGCCGGCGGGATGCTGGCGCTTCCGCCGGGCGGCCTGCCGGCGCTGTGCGACACGATCAAGGGGCTGCGGGGGACGGCGTCGGGCACCGCCGCGCCCGGCGTTTCACCTGAGGAGGGCGGCACCGGCTTCGATCCGGACGCCGCCATCGCGCGCTATCTTGCCCGCAAAGCCGCCTCGCCCGAGTCGGCGTCTTCGCCGGCCGTCATCGTCCCGCCC
>JALYIX010000296.1 GCA_030775565.1 Pseudomonadota bacterium
GGCCACGACCGCGGCCTTCCTCGTCGCCTTCGCGGGGCGCGCGTTCCTGGCGGTCGCGGCCGCCTTCCGAGCGTTCATCCTCCTCGGGCTCTTCCTCTTCCTCGACCTCGTCGAAGATCTCGTCCTCGTCGCTGTCATCGATCAAGGCCGGTTGCGGCGCGGCGCGAACCGGCGCGACCGGCTTGGGACCAGCGCTGTCGCACGCCATGCGCGCGCCCTCGAAGCTCTCGTCGACCAGCACTTCGACCGTCACGCCATAGCGCTCCTCGATCTCGGCCAGTTCGGCACGCTTCTTGTTGAGGACGTAGATCGCCGCTTCGCGCCCGGCGCGCAGGATGATGCGGTCGCCGCGACCACGCGCGGCCTCGTCCTCGATGAAGCGCAAGGCGCTGAGACCCGCCGACGAGGCGGTGCGCATGAGGCCGGTGCCTTCGCAGTGGACGCACGGCTTGGTCGAGGCTTCGAGCACGCCGGTGCGCAGCCGCTGGCGGCTCATTTCCATCAGCCCGAACGAACTGATCCGGCCGACCTGGATGCGCGCGCGATCGTTGCGCAGCGCGTCCTTCATCGCCTTCTCGACCTTCCGGACGTGGCCCGACTGCTCCATGTCGATAAAGTCGATCACGACCAATCCGGCCATGTCGCGCAGCCTCAGCTGGCGGGCGATCTCGTTGGCCGCCTCGATGTTGGTCGCAAACGCGGTCTGCTCGATGCTGTGCTCGCGGGTCGACCGTCCGGAGTTGATGTCGATCGAGACCAAAGCCTCGGTCGGGTTGATAACGAGATAGCCCCCCGACTTCAGCTGGACGAGCGGCTGGTACATCGCCGACAACTGGTCCTCGACACCATGGCGCTGGAACAGCGGGGTAGGATCGGCATAGTTGGTGATGCGCTTGACGTGGCTCGGCATGAGCAACTTCATGTAGCTGCGCGCGGCGCGATAGCCCTCGTCGCCCTCGACGATCACCTCGTTGATCTCGCGGTGGTAAAGGTCGCGGATGGCGCGCTTGATGAGATCGCTGTCGCGGTAGATCAGCGCGGGCGCCGAGGAGCCGAGCGTGCGCTCGCGGATCTCGTCCCACAGGCGGGCGAGATAGTCGAAGTCGCGCTTGATCTCGACCTTGGTGCGCTGGAGGCCGGCGGTGCGGACGATCAGGCCCATGGTCGAGGGGAGCGAGAGATCGCTCATGATCGACTTCAAGCGCTTGCGATCGGCGCCGTTCGAAATCTTCCGGCTGATCCCGCCACCGTGAGAGGTGTTGGGCATGAGGACGCAGTAGCGGCCGGCAAGGCTCAGATAGGTGGTGAGCGCCGCGCCCTTGTTGCCGCGCTCTTCCTTGACGACCTGGACCAGCAGCACCTGGCGGCGCTGGATGACGTCCTGGATCTTGTAGCGGCGGCGCAGCGCCTGGCGCTTCTTGCGCAATTCGTCGGCGGCGCTTTCGTCGATCGGCGAGCGCGACGAGCCGGTGCCCGTTTCGGCCAGCGGCTGGGTTTCGCCGTCATGGTCGTCATGGTCCTCATCGTCGTGATGATCATCGTCGTCGCCATGGACGTCCTGGCCGCGCGGAGCGTCCTCGAAGCCATCATCGTCGTGCGCGTCATCGTCATGATGATCGTCGTCGTCATAGTCGCCGGTGCCGCGCAGCCGCTCTTCCTCGGCGGCATGCTCGGCCTCTTCGCGCAACAAGGCGTCGCGGTCGGACTTGGGGATCTGGTAATAGTCGGGATGGATTTCGCTAAAAGCGAGGAAGCCGTGACGGTTTCCGCCATAATCGATGAACGCCGCCTGGAGCGACGGTTCGACCCTGGTAACCTTGGCTAGATAGATGTTTCCCTTGAGTTGCTGGTGCTCCTGGGATTCGAAGTCGAATTCCTCGATCCGGTTACCCTTGGCGACCGCGACCCGAGTTTCCTCCGGGTGGCGCGCGTCGATCAGCATGCGCATGGACATAAATTATACTCCGGCGGCGCGCGGCGGGCTTCGGTGCCTCGCGGCGTGCGCGCAAATATGCTTGGGCCCGCTGAGAAATGCCGGCGGGCGAAGCGTTGTTTCTGGAATGTGCCTCTGCTGCGGTGGTCATCCCGAACCTCGTCGGGAAGGACGCGTCGCCGGGCTCTGAAAAGAGCGGGCGAAATGCGTCCTGTGGCGTCATGCAGCGTCAACCTTGAGAGCCGCGCCGGAAGAAACACCGCGCGGCGGCGGCCCGGCGCTTGCTCTGATGAACAGGGGGCGTCGAACGCGGCGAGGGTTAGCACCGCGGGCGCCGCGCCGCAATGGGCGCGGCAGGGTCGCTTCATCCTTCCTACGATAAACTAATGTTAACCATGATCGGCGATTGCTGATAGATGCGCAGCGGGGCCATGATCATGTTCGCGTCAGCCAAGTTACGACGGGCAGCAGTGCTGGGCGGGGTCGCCGTGGCGATGCTCGTGTCGGCGAGCCTGCTCGCCGGACTGGTGCGACCAGGCGGGCATGACCTCGGCAAGGCGCTTGTCGGCGAAGCCCGCGACGCGACCCTGACGCTCGACCTCCCCGCCGCGGTCGGCGATGTACCGGTGAGCGAAGCGCGGCTGCCCGGGCGGCCGATCGTGCTGATCGACCCGGGGCACGGCGGCCACGATCCCGGTTCGACCTCGGTTTCGGGCAAGGCGCAGGAAAAGGCGTTGACCCTGGCGCTCGCCAGCGAACTTCGTGACCTGCTGGTCGACCGCGGCCGGGTGCGGGTGGCGATGACCCGCCGCGACGACCGCTATGTCGCGCTCGAGCAGCGCGCAGACATTGCCCGGCGGCTCGGCGCGGCGCTGTTCGTCTCGGTTCACATGGACCATGCGCCCAACCCGCTGGCGCAGGGCGTGACGGTCTATTCGCTCGCCGACGTGGCCTCGGATGCGGACGCCGCGCGGTTCGCGCGCGCCGAGAATCGGTTCGCGCAGGGCGCCAGCAGCGAGGCGGACGGATCGGTCCGGTCGCTGCTCTCGGACCTCGCCGTTCGCGGGCAGATGGAGGATTCGGCGGCGCTGGCCGAGCGAATCGTGCGCCATGCCGCGGGGCCGGTGATGCTTCGCCCGCGCCCGCACCAGTTCGCCGCGTTCCACGTCCTGCGCCGCGCCGACACCCCCGCGGTGCTGGTCGAGGCCGGCTACATCAGCAATGTCGATGACGAGGCACGGCTGACCACGGCTGAGGGGCGTGCGCCGCTCGTCCGGGCGCTGGCGCAGGCAATCGAGGCCGACCTCGCGGTGCGCCGCTAACCCTTTGCGCGGGCGCGCAGCTTCGCTAGACGAGGCTCCCGATGGCCAATCTTCCCCAGCTCCGCCTGCCTCAGTTTCGTTGGCCGAGCTTCGCATTCGTCGATCGCCTGCCCGACATGGTCGCGTTCAACGCGCGCGCCCATGCCCGACTCGACCCGGTCTTCGCCCGCCGCCCGGTGCGCTACGCGGCCTATGCGCTGGTCGTCGGCTTTCTGCTGTTCGCAAGCATTTGGGTATGGTTCTCGGCCGGCCTGCCGAGCGCGGAGAAGCTGATGGCCTACCAGTCGGCGCTGCCGACCAATGTCCGCGGCTATGACGGCGACCCGATCGGCAGCTTCGCGCGCGAGCGGCGGGTCGAGCTGGCCTATGACGAATACCCGCCGCTCGTCGTCCACGCCTTCATCTCGGCCGAGGACAAGACCTTCTTCACCCATGGCGGAATCGACTATCCGGGGCTTGCCGCGGCGGTGTTCGACTATGGCCGCAAGAAGATCACCAGCGGCGCGCGTGCCCGCGGCGGGTCGACGATCACGCAACAGGTCGCCAAGCATCTGCTCGGCGACGACGAATATTCGGTCAAGCGCAAGGTCCGCGAGGCGATCCTCGCCTTCCGCCTCGAATCGACCCTTTCGAAGCCGCAGATCCTCGAAATCTACCTCAATTCGATCTTCCTCGGTCGCAATGCCTATGGCGTGCAGGCGGCGGCGCGGGCCTATTTCGACAAGGACGTCCAGGACCTGACGCTGCCCGAGGCGGCCTATCTCGCGGTGCTGCCCAAGGCGCCGGCCAATTACGACCCCAATCGCGCGACCCAGAAAGCGCTCGACCGGCGCAACTACGTGCTGAAAGAAATGCTCGCCAACGGCTATATCACCCAGGCCCAGCATGACGCGGCCCTGGCCAGCGGCCTCGGCACCATCCCTTATGGCTCGAACGCGCGCATCCATGAGGCGGGCGGCTACTTCATGGAGGAAGTGCGCCGCGAACTGATGAAGAAATATGGCGAGAAGGCCGAGGACGGGCCGAACAGCGTCTATGCCGGTGGCCTGTGGGTGCGAAGCTCGATGAACCCGGTCATGCAGGACGCCGCCGCCGACGCTCTACGTGAGGGTCTGGCCAATTTCGACGGCGGTCGTGGCTGGGTCGACCCCAAGCTCAGCCTCGACATGGATCGCGACTGGCGAGGGCAATTGCTGGCGACCCCGCTCGGCACGGGCTTTGCCGACTGGTCGAAGGCGGTGGTGCTCGACAAGGCTGGCAGCGAAGCGAGCATCGGCCTACCCGACGGGTCGACCGGCACGC
>JALYIX010000297.1 GCA_030775565.1 Pseudomonadota bacterium
AAGCGAGGCTTATACCATGGCAAAGCTTAATTCCCGATAACCGAGATCGCCCAAACCGCGGGTTCATCGCGGCCCAGCCTCGATTCGTCGTAAGCCATGGATCATTTACCCGGTTTGGCGAATCGGCTGTTTCCGTGTCGGGGGCATTGGTTCCAACGAAATCTTTGCCCGGTCTCGCCTTGAACTCAGCGACGAGCGCTGCTAGTGGCCCGCGACCGTCGTGGGGCTTGCCCTGCGCGACCAATGTTCATTGGCAAAGGCAAATCCGTCTCGCGAAGCGGCGGGACGAGGCGCCGATGCTGCCCGAACCCCCTCATGCGGAGGGGGTCGGTTACGGAGTGAAGACGAGCTTTATGCAAATCATCGTTCGCGACAATAATGTCGACCAGGCGCTGCGGGCGCTCAAGAAGAAGCTGCAGCGCGAGGGTGTCTATCGCGAGATGAAGCTGCGTCGCCATTACGAGAAGCCGTCGGAGCGCCGTGCTCGCGAGCGGGCCGCCGCAATCCGCCGCGCCCGCAAGCTCGAGCGCAAGCGCGCCGAGCGCGAAGGCGTCAAGTAAGCCCTCATTTTCGGAAGGGCCGACGATGTCGACCGTTACCGCCGTTCCGCTCCAGCCGATCAAGCGCGGCAGTGTCGCCAAGCTGTGGCTCGGCATTGCGCTGCTCGTCGCGGCCGCGCTGCTGCTTGCCTGGGCCGGCGCCGGACGGATGGTCGGGGTCGCGGTCAAGACCGTCCTCGCGGGCAAGGGCCCGGTGATCGGCCCCAACGACGGCGTGATCATCGAATATACCGGGCGCCTGCCCGACGGGAAAATCTTCGATTCGACCGAGGGCCGCGGCCCGGCGCCGCTGCTTGTCGGCCAGGTTGTCCCCGGCTTTTCGAGCGCGCTGCAGCGGATGCAGAGCGGCGGTCGCTACCAGGTCCATATCCCCTCGAAGCTTGCCTATGGCGCGACCCAGCCGCCGGGCAGCCCGATCCCGCCCAACAGCGATCTCGATTTCGACATCCATGTCGTCCAGGTCGTGCCCAACGCCGCGCTGATGGCGGCGGCGCAGCAGGGCGGCGCCCCGCAGCCGCGCTAGGGGATCGGCTCGCCCGGCTCTGTCAGCGATTCGCCGGCGCGCATCCGGCTGAGTTCCTCCAGCGTGACCTTGATCGCGGCCAGCACCGGATCGGCGAGCAGCAGGCCGAGGATCCCGAACAGCGCGCCCATTACCAATTGCGCGGCGAGCACCAGCGCCGGGGCGAGGTCGACCGTCCGCCGGGCGATGTAGGGCACGACGACATAGCCTTCGAAATTATGGACGAAGAAATAGACGAAGATCGCCCATAGCCCCTGGTTCGGTCCGGCACTGAAGCCGACCGCGACCATCAGCACGCCCGATGCGATCGCGCCGACATTGGGGACGAAGGCGAACAGCCCGGTGATGAGCCCGAGCAGGATCGCCATCGGCACCCCGCCGAGCCGCAGCAGGACGACGGTCAGCACCCCTTCGAACACCATCCCGGCGAAACGCCCGAGCAGCAGCCGGCGAAGCGTCGCGCCGATGCGGTTGGTGATCGCGTAGAAGCCCTCGCGGTGGCGCAGCGGCAGCATCCACGCCACCCCGCGATCATAAAGGTGGGGCTCGCCGGCGATGAACCCGCCGAGCACGAGGATGAGGATGCCGCTCGTCACCACCCCCACCGCGTCGCCGACCGCGCTGGTCAGCCGGCCGACCGATCCGGCAAGTTCGGTCGGGATGTCGAGTGTCGCGCCGGGCGGGAGCAGGCCCAGCCCGATCGCCCATTGCAGCAGGCGGTGAAGCTGATGGGTGACGACCTCGCGCAACGCCTCGGCCTGCGCGGCGAGCGTCGTCCCGGCGTACCAGCCGAGCCAGCCGACAAAGGCGAGCCCGAGGAGAATGACCGCCATCAGCCGCCAGCCGCGCCCGATCGGCACCACTCGCCCGAGCAGCCGCACCGCGCCGTCGAGAATGACCGAAAAGACCATCGCCCCGACGATCAGCATCAGCGGCTGGGACAGCCTGATCAGCGCCGCCGCGGCCAGGACGAGCCCGACCCACACGCTTGCCCGCCGAAGCTCGGACCGGACCAGCGGATCGCGAAACTCCGCCGGCCCGGGCCGCTCGACGTGCGGCGCGGGGGCGGGGTCGGCGGCCACGTTAGGGGTGCGCCCTCAGGCTGTTGCCGGCGCGGCCCGAGCGCAGCGATTCGAACCAGCTGATCGGGTTGAGCCAGCTTGCCGAGCCATCGAGGCTGAAGGTCAGGAATTCGGCGCGACCGCCGAGATTCTCCCACGGCACGGGGCCGCCAAGGCCATTGTCGGGGGGACCCAGCGCAAAGCGGCTGTCGGCGCTGCGGTCGCGGTTGTCGCCCATCAGGAAGACATGGTCGGCCGGAATGGTGACCGGGCCATAGTCGTCGCCCGGGCTGCGGCCGAGGTCGATCGTGTCATAGCTCGGCCCGTTCGGGAGCGTCTCGCGGACGATTGGCAGGCGGCAGAACTGGCGGCCGTCGCCAAGCTCGACGAGGTTGCCGGGAAATTGCTCGACCCCGCACGGCGCGTTGGGGTCGACCGGGATCATCGCCGGGGGGCGGACCTCGGATTTGACCGGCACATTGTTGAGGATCAGCCGACCGCCGCGCACTTCGATCGTGTCGCCCGGCAGGCCGATGACGCGCTTGATATAATCGTCGCTCTGGCCTGGCGGCGTGACGATGACGACGTCGCCGCGCTGGGGCATGTGCCCAAACAGCCGGCCGCTCCAGTGCGGCAGGACGTGGAAGCTGGCCGAGACCCACGACCAGCCAAACGGATATTTGCTGACCACCAGCCGGTCGCCCTTGAGCAGGCCGGGCATCATCGATTCGGACGGGATGTAGAACGGCTTGGCGATGAAGCTGTGGAAGGCGAGGACCGCGACGAGGACCCAGGCGAGCCCCTTGATCTCGCGCCACAGCGCGCTTTCGCGCGGCTTCTCGGCCACTGGTGCGGGCGGGGGTGCGGGCGCCGGCTCGACGGGTTCGGCCGGGATGCTGTCGCTCATCGGGACTCCAGTTTACGCGCGAAAAGAATGACGAAGGCCTGCGCCCACGGGTGATCGTCGGTCATCGTCAGATGCACGTCGACGGCGTGGCCCGGCGGGGTCAATGCGTCAAGTCGCGCCTTCGCGCCGCCGGTCAGCGCCAGCGTTGGCGCCCCCGAAGGCGCGTTGACGACGCCGATGTCCTTCATGAACACCCCGCGCTTGAAGCCGGTCCCGACCGCCTTGGAAAACGCCTCCTTGGCGGCGAAGCGCTTGGCCAATGTCCCGGCGATGGTGAACGGCCGCCGCTCGGCCTTGGCGCGTTCGGTATCGGTGAAGACCCGCGCCAGGAACCGCTCGCCGAAGCGGTCGAGCGACCCCTGGATCCGCTCGATGTTGCACAGGTCGGAGCCGATGCCGACGATCAACGCGCATCGTCCATCAGCGCGCGCATCCTGGCGACGCTCGCCTCGAGCCCGATGAAGATCGCCTCGCCGATGAGGAAATGGCCGATGTTGAGTTCGGCGAGCTGCGGCATCGCGGCCACCGGAACGACATTGTCGAACGTCAGCCCATGTCCGGCATGCACTTCGATGCCGTTCTTGGCGGCGAGCGCGGCAGCGTCGGTCAGGCGTCGCAATTCCGCGACGGCCTCCTCACCCGACGCATGGGCATAGCGCCCGGTGTGAAACTCGACGACCGGGGCGCGCAGGCGAAGCGCCGCATCGACCTGCCGCTCGCTCGGTTCGATGAACAGGCTGACGCGGATCCCTGCGGCACTCAGCTGGTCGACGAACGGCACCAGCGCGACGAACTGGCCGGCGGCGTCGAGCCCGCCCTCGGTGGTCCGCTCCTCGCGCTTTTCGGGGACGATGCACGCGGCGTGCGGGCGGTGGGCAAGCGCGATGGCGAGCATTTCCTCGGTCGCCGCCATTTCGAGATTGAGCGGCAGGGCGATGCCCATCAGCCGGTCGATGTCGGCATCGGTGATGTGGCGCCGGTCTTCGCGCAGGTGGGCGGTGATGCCGTCGGCCCCCGCCCGCGCGGCAGCCTCGGCGGCGCGCAACGGGTCGGGGT
>JALYIX010000298.1 GCA_030775565.1 Pseudomonadota bacterium
CCGCCTTGCGAAACAGGTCGAACAGCGCCTCGGTGTTGGCAACCTCGAAATGATAGGTCGACATTTGACGCTCATTGTCGAGGAACACGTCGCCGTACGTCACGCCCTCATTATTGAACTTGAGGTCGAACACATTGTCGACCCCCTGGATATACATTGCCAGCCGCTCCAGCCCGTAGGTCAGTTCGCCCGCCACCGGCTTGCAGTCATAGCCGCCGACCTGCTGGAAATATGTGAACTGCGTCACCTCCATCCCGTCGCACCACACTTCCCAGCCCAGCCCCCACGCCCCCAGCGTCGGGCTCTCCCAGTCATCCTCGACGAAGCGGATATCATGCTTCAACGGGTCGATCCCGATCGCGTCCAACGAGCCCAGGTACATCGCCTGCAGGTCCGCCGGCGCGGGCTTGAGCATCACCTGATATTGATAATAGGCGCCGAGCCGGTTGGGGTTCTCGCCATAGCGCCCGTCGGTCGGCCGCCGGCACGGCTGCACATAAGCGCATTTCCACGGATCGGGCCCAAGCGCGCGGAGCACCGTCGCCGGGTGGAACGTCCCCGCCCCCATCTCCATGTCGTACGGCTGGAGGATCAGGCAGCCCCGCTCGCTCCAATAATGGTGGAGGGTGAGGATCAGGTCCTGGAAGGAAAGCGCCGCGGTCATGGTCCGCGGCTTTGGCGGATGCGCCGCCGCGCTTCAAGGGTCGCCCACCTCAGCCCGTCAAGTGGACGTTAAGCACTACCGTGCCTACATCCCCTTCGAACGACGGTTTTCGAAGGATTTGACCCTGATGCGCCTTTTGACCCTGGCCAAGCGCGGCCTTGCGCTCCTCGGCCTTGCCGCAGCGGTCGGCTCGGCCACCGCCGATGCCCGCTCGCAGCCCGCGGTCAAGCCGGCGCTGTGGCGCGTGTCCGATCCCGACACCAACATCTATCTGTTCGGCACCTTCCATCTGCTTCCACCCGGCTATCGCTGGGAAACCCCGGCGATCAGCGACGCGGTGGCCAAGTCGGGCCAGCTTTATGTCGAGACGCTGATCGACGACAAGCACCCCGAAAAGCTCGCTGCCGAGCTCGGCCGGGTCGGGTTCGCCGACAATCTTCCGCCGCTCGCCAACCGGGTCGACCCGGCGCTCCGCCCCCAGCTCGCCACCGCGATCAAGGCGAGCGGCATCCCCGCCAACTATTTCGACAAGATGAAGACCTGGGCCGCGGCCTTCACCCTCGTCGGCACCCAGTTCCGCTCGCTCGGCCTCAAGGGCGAGGCCGGGGTCGAACCCGTCCTTCGCCAGCAGTTCGAAGGCGCCGGCAAGCCGGTCGGCCAGCTCGAGACCAATGGCGAGCAGCTCGGTTTTTTCAACACACTCAGCCTACCTGCCCAGCGTGCCTTCCTCGAAGGCGCGATCAGCGAACCCGAGAAGGTGCGCGGTGAATTCGCCGACATGCTGGCGAGCTGGTCGCGCGGTGACGTCGCCGGCATCGCGAAGAGCTTCAATGCCGACCTTGCCGATTCGCCCGAGCTGAAGGCCGCGCTCCTCGCCCGCCGCAACGCCAACTGGACGCGCTGGATCGAGCAGCGGATGCAGCAGCCGGGCACGCTGATGGTCGCGGTCGGTGCCGGCCACCTGGCGGGCGACGAATCGGTCATCAACATGCTCCAGACGCAGGGTTACACCGTCACCCGGGTGCAATAGCCCGCCGCCAACCTTGCCTTCGCGGGGCCTGTTCGCTACAGGCGCCTTCGCCCACCGAACACCATCCCTGGAGGCGTCGGGGCGGGCACCAAACGAACGCAAGGAAATAGCAATGAGCGAACAGCTGACGCTGCCCGCCGAAGCGCGCGAACGGGCTGGCAAGGGAGCCTCCCGTGCACTGCGCCGCGATGGCCGGGTCCCCGCCGTGATCTACGGCGACAAGAAAGAGGCCGTCTCGGTCCACGTCGAGGAAAAGCTTCTCACCAAGATGCTCTCGACCGGCCACTTCATGAACTCGGTGATCATGATCGACGCCGGCGGCACGCCCCACCGCACGCTCCCCAAGGACGTGCAGTTCCACCCCGTGTCGAGCCGCCCGATCCACGTCGATTTCCTGCGCATCGGCGAGCATAGCCAGGTCAACGTCAACGTCCCCGTCCACTTCGTCGACGAGGAAGAATCGCCCGGCATCAAGCGTGGCGGCGTGCTCAACCTCGTCCGCCACGATCTCGAGCTCATCTGCGACGCGGCCGAAATCCCCGAGCAGATCGAGATCAGCCTCAAGGGCCTCGACGTCGGCGATTCGATCCACATCTCGAACGTGACGCTGCCCAAGGGCGCCAAGTCGGCGATCGACGACCGCGACTTCACCATCGCCACGATCGTCGCTCCGTCGGCGCTGAAGTCCGAGGAAGGCGATTCCGACGAAGCGCCTGCCGCGAGCGACGTGCCGGTGGTTGGCGAAGAGACTGAAGAAGGCGGCGACGAAGCCTAGGCGATCTCACCCCCTCCCGCTTGCGGGAGGGGAGGAGGCGCGAAGCGCCGGAGGGGTGGGGTTAGCGGAGCAGTGCGCTGCCCACCCCCGACCCCTCCCGC
>JALYIX010000299.1 GCA_030775565.1 Pseudomonadota bacterium
ACGCCGGTGAAGTCGGCGACGGCGCGGTGCATCGCGCCGAGGGCGGCACCGCCGGCAAAGGCGTCGCCCGCGGTCGGTTCGGTGATCGACACGCCGGGCAGGAACTCGATCAGGCAGGCGGGCCGCCCGCACAGGGCCTGCAGGGCGACACCGCGACGGTCGCGGATCGGGCGCGGCACCGGCTGGCCGCGATCGGCGAGGTGCGTCAGCAGATCGAGGAAGTAGGGTAGATATGCTGTTTCGACACGCTCCTCGTAGAGCGTCAGGATGAACCGGCCGGCGGTGGTATCGAGCAGGTAATTCGAATTTTGGACGCCCTCGGCGACGCCCTTGAAGCTGACCGGCGTGCCGCACTCATAGCCGCGCAGGAACGCCTGCAGCGCCTCGGCCGAGACTACGGTGAAAACCGCCATCAGGCGTGAGCCGGCAGCAGCCCCACGGCGCGACGGAAGCGTCTCGCCCTTAGGCCCCAATTACACCCTCTCTTCCCGAGCGAAGTCGAGGGACCTGCCCGGAGATTGTGCGTCCCTCGACTGTGCTCGGGATGAGCGGCGGTGGTGCTTCGACCTGGCGATAAGATCATCTAGGCGGTGGTGAGCGCGCGGGGCAGCTTGAAGACGACATCCTCGACGGCGTTGGTGACCTCCTCGACCGCCAGCTCGAAACGCGAGCCGATCAGCGCCAGCAGCTCCTGCACCAGCACTTCGGGAGCCGACGCGCCGGCGGTGATCCCCAGCGTATGGACGCCCTCGAACCAGCGCCAGTCGAGGTATTCGGCGCGCGGGATCAGATAGGCCGGCGCGCCCGAGCGCTCGGCGACCTCGCGCAGCCGCTGCGAGTTCGACGAGTTGGTCGCGCCGATCACCAGCATCAGGTCGCAGGCATCGGCGATCGACTTGACCGCCGCCTGGCGGTTCGAGGTGGCGTAGCAGATATCCTCGCCCTTGGGGCCCTGGATCGCCGGAAAGCGCCGCTGCAGCTCGGTGACGATCTCGGAAGTATCGTCGACCGACAGCGTCGTCTGCGTCAGGAAGCCGATGTTCGCGGGGTCGGCGATCTCGACCGAGCGCGCATCCTCGAGCGTCTCGATCAGCGTGATCTGGCCGGGCCCGACCTGGCCGAAGGTGCCGATCACCTCGGGATGGCCGGCGTGGCCGACGAACAGGATATGCCGCCCCAGGCTCGCCAGCCGCTCGGCCTGGCGGTGCACCTTGGAGACCAGCGGGCAGGTCGCGTCGAGGTAGTTCAGCCCGCGCAGCTCGGCCTCGGCGGGCACGGTCTTGGGGACGCCGTGCGCCGAAAAGATCACCGGCACGCCGTCGGGAACCTCGTCGAGCTCCTCGACGAAAACCGCGCCCTTGGCTTTCAGCGAATCGACGACGAAGCGGTTGTGGACAATTTCGTGGCGGACATAGACCGGCGCGCCGTAGCGCTCGATCGCCAGCTCGACGATATGGATGGCGCGGTCGACCCCGGCGCAGAAGCCGCGTGGCGCGGCGATCAGCACGCGCAGGTGTGGCAGCGCGCCGGGCTCCGACTGAATAGGGGTCAGCATGTTCATCAGGGCCCTTTACGCGATTGCTTGTGCGCGCGGAACCCGAATCCTATGGTGCGCCGCATACATCATTTGAGGGTCACATCTTGTCCAAGCTGCGTAGCATCGCCGCACTCGCGCTTCTGGCCGCGCTCGCCGGGTGCGAGCGTAACCCGCTGCTGGTCCAGCGCTCGGCGTGCCCGGCGGTGGCGATCCCGAACTTCGCCGGCGACGTCACGCTCTTCAACGCGGGCGACAGTCGCGACGCCAGTGCCATCGACGTGGTCGCGACGATCACCAACGTTCGTGGCGTCTGCGACGATGCCGCGGACCGCATCGGCACCAACGTCAGCTTCGACGTCGTCGCCCGGCGGACGTCGGCGCGCGGCTCGCGCATCGTCTCGCTGCCGTTCTTCGCCAGTGTCGTGCAGGGCGGCAACACGCTGGTCTCGAAGCAGCTGGGCGCGGTGACGCTGAACTTTGCCGACGGCCAGCTGCGGACGCAGGCGAGCGGTGCGGCGCATGCGGACGTATCGCGCGCCTCGGCGACGTTGCCCAAGAAAATTCAGGATCAGGTCAGCCGCAAGCGCAAGGCGGGCGATCTCGACGCGGCGACCGACCCGCTCGCGGATCCCGAAGTCAAGGCAGCCATCCGCTCGATCAGCTTCGAGGTGCTCGTCGGCTTCCAGC
>JALYIX010000300.1 GCA_030775565.1 Pseudomonadota bacterium
TGCGACGCACGCCCACGCCGCGCGGGCCGCGGGCAAGGCCGAGCCGATCGACCCGGCGCTGATCACTTCGCTCGGGCTCGATGCCGAGGGGTTGCGCAAGCTGATGGCCGAGATCGGGTTTGTGCCCGCCGGCCAGAACTGGCGCTGGCGAGGCCGCCGCCCCGATCGCGCCCCGGTCGCCCCACCGCGCCCGGGCAACGCCTTCGCCGCGCTGGCGGGGTTGAAGGGCCCCCGCTGACCTTGCGGATCGACCGCTATCTCCACTGCATCCGCCTGGTGAAGAGCCGCACCCTGGCGCAGGCGATCATCGAGCAAGGCATGACCCGCATCGACGGCAAACGCGTGGTGAAATCGAGTGAACCCGTCCGCGTCGGAAGCATCATCGCGCTCCCGCTCCACGACCAGGTGCGCGTGCTGCGTGTCCTCGCCCTGCCCGACCGGCGCGGCCCGGCGGGCGAGGCGCGCTGTGCCTATCAGGAGATTGGCGAGGTGACGATTGACGAGGCTGGCGCGCTCTCTTAGCGCTAGCCCCACCACGTGAGGGAGCCTTCGACCCATGACCTACGTCGTTACCGACGCCTGCATCCGCTGCAAATATATGGACTGCGTCGAGGTGTGCCCGGTCGACTGCTTCTACGAGGGCGAGAATATGCTCGTCATCAATCCCAACGAATGCATCGACTGCGGCGTGTGCGAGCCCGAGTGCCCGGCGGAAGCGATCCTGCCCGATACCGAGAGCGGCAACGAGAAGTGGCTCGAATTGAACACGACCTATTCGGCCGAGTGGCCCAACATCACGCGCAAGCGCGAAAGCCCCGCCGATGCCGACGAGTACAAGGGCAAGGACGGCAAGTTCGAGGAATATTTCAGCGCGGAGCCTGGCCAGGGCGACTGAGCCGCGCGAGGGCCCAAGCCGACCCCGACGGAACCATCGCGCTGCGCACGCGTCCCTTGATGAAAGTTCATCGAACAGGGATCAGTCATGTTGCGCACCGTTCTCCTTGCCGCCGCCATGGCGGCCTTTGCCGCGCCCGCCCTCGCCCAGTCGACCGACGCGGCGCCGGCGCCGGCAAGCACGCTGCCCGACCCCAATGACCAGTCGGACCAGCTGACGATCGGGGTCGGCGGCGCCTATCTCCCCGACTATACCGGATCGAACGACTATCGCCTGAGCCCCGGCGCGGTGGTGCGCGGGCGGGTCGGCGGGATCGGCTTTTCGACCCGCGGGACCGCGCTCGACGTCAACCTCGTCCCGCGCGGCAAGGACAAGCTGTCCTTCAGCGCGGGGCCGAGCATCGGGCTCGGGCTCAACCGCACGGGCAAGGTCAAGGACCCGCTCGTCGCGCTGCTGCCCAGGCGCAAGAAGGCGATCGAAGTGGGTGGCTTCGTCGGCGCGTCGCTCCACGGGCTGACCAACCCCTACGATTCGCTTGGCGCCAAGCTGCTGGTCACGCATGACGTCGGCAATGCCCACCGCTCGACGATGGTCACCCCGTCGATCGATTTCTCGACCCCGCTGTCGCGCTCGACCTATGTCGGGCTGTCGGCCGGGCTCGACTTTGTCTCGACCCGCTACGCCCAATATTATTTCGGCGTGACCCCGGCGGAAGCGACGCTGAGCGGACTTCCGGCATTCACCCCGAAGGGCGGGCTCAAGGACTGGAAGGTCAACCTCCTCGCGGTCCAGTCGCTCAGCGGCAATCTGCTCAAGGGCTTGGCGCTCGGCGGATCGCTCGGCTACTCGCGCCTCCAGGGCGACTTCAAACGCTCCCCGGTCGTCGCCCAGCGCGGCAAGGCCGGGCAGTGGCTTGCGGCGCTGGGACTAGCCTACAGCTTCTAGTCGTCCTCGGGATCGCCGAGCGGGAAGAAGGCGCGATAAGGTCGCGCCTCGTCGAGCGCGCGCGCCACGCTGGGCCGGGCGATCAGCCGGGCCTTGTAGTCGGTGAGGTTGGCCAGTGCGGCGGGAATCGGGTGCACCCAGTCGGCATAATAGAGCGACGGGGCGGCGGCGCAGTCGGCCAGGGTGAAAGCGTCGCCGATCGCCCAGTCGCGTCCCGCCAGGCGTGCGTCGAGCCAGGGGTAGATCGCATCGAGCTGGCCGCGGGCGCGCGCGATGCGGTTGGGATCGGGGGCGGCGGTGATGAACGGGATATGCTCGGCGACGATCGCCTGCAGCCCGGCCATCACATGGGTGTCGAAGATGCGGTCGAGCAGCCGAGTCTCGAACGCGGCGTCGGGGTCGTCGGGTATCCAGCGGGTCGGCCCGGGATAATGACGATCGAGATATTCGATGATCGGCGTGCTTTCGGGGATCACCCGCTCGCCGTCGAGCAGCAGCGGAAATTTGCCGGGCGGCCAGTGCGCCTTCAGTGCGGCGCCATTGTCTTCGCCCGCAGGATCGTCGTGCGCGATCGAGCGATAGTCGAACGGCGTGCCATTCTCCCACAGCGCGATGAGCGGCTTCCATGTGTAGGACGACAGCGGGTGGCCGTAGAGCGCGAGCGTCATGAGCGGGCTTCCGCCAGTGGGGCGACCGGGGCGGCGGCCTTCATCGTGCCGATCCGGCGGCAGGAGATAAACTTGTCGTTTTCATCCGATCATCCTCACGCTTTACGGGGGCCGACGAGGCCGAACATCACCTGTTGCGGGTCTATTGCGTTCAGTGAAAATTCGCCACCGGGGATTTCCTGGGGGCCGTGGATGATCGTCCCGCCGCCTTCGGTCACCGCGTTGGCCGCGCGATCGATGTCGTCGACGCCGATGTAATAGCTCCACATGCTGGCCGGCATGTGCGGGGTCTTCGGCATGACCGCGCCGATGCCGACCCCGCCATGCTGGAGAAAGCGGTAGGGCCCGAAGTCGCCCATCGGCATCTCGCCCTGCTGGTGCCAGCCGAAATGCTGCTTGTAGAAATGGACCGCGGCGTCGGGATCGCTCGTCGCAAGTTCGTTCCAGCGGACGTGCAGCGGCTGGTCGACCGAAAAGACCGTGCTTGTCGCGTCGGGCCGATCCGCCGGGGGCACCGGCTTCATGATGTAGATCGGCGCGCCCTGGGGATCGGCGATCATGGCGATCCGTCCGACGCCCGCCATGTCCTGGGCGGGCATCAACGTCTTGCCGCCGTGCTGCTCGACCGCGCTGATCATCGCGTCGACGTCGTTGACCCCGAGATAGCCGAGCCAGCACGGACGAGCACCATGCTGCTCCATTTCGGGCGACAGGCGAAGCACGCCGCCGGCACTGTCCCCGCCGGGGATGGTGATCATCCGATAGTCGATCTCGCCCTCGGCGCGCGGCGCAATGGCCCAGCCGACGACCGCGTCGTAGAAGATCGTCGCGGCATCGGGGTCGGGGGTCATCAGTTCATACCAGATGAAGTCGCCGTGAGGGTTGATCATGCCAAGTCTCCCTTGCTGTCGACGAACGGCGCGAAGCCCCCGAGCATCATCCGCTTTTCCGCCGGACGGCACAGCGCCATTTCGGCCATGCCGGTCTTTCGCGCGACTCGACCGGTCGCTTGATTCTGTCGCGAATGGTCATAGATTGCAACGGTGGCGTTAGAAAAGATAACTAAAGAACCCAGGCGGCGCTACGATGACGCCTGCGGGACCGCGCATGCGCTCGAGCTGATCGGGGAGCGGTGGGCACTGCTGGTGCTGCGCGAGCTGATGCTCGGGCCGCGGCGCTTTTCCGACCTCCGCACCGATCTCCCCGGGGTCAGCGCCAACACGCTGACGCAGCGGCTTGGCGAGCTCGAGCAACGCGGACTGGTGCGCCGCCGCAGGCTTCCGCCCCCCGCCTCGGTCCAAGTCTATGAGGCGACACCGTGGGGGCTCGAGGCCGAGCCGATCGTCCAGGCGCTCGGGCGCTGGGCGGCGCGCTCGCCGGGGCACGACCCGACCTTGCCGATCAGCGGGGTGTCGGTCATGCTGTCGTTCCGCACGATGATTTCGGCCAAGCGCGCCAAGGGCGTCGACGCGCGCATCGGCTTCCGCTTCGGCGCGGACGATTATGTCGCGCGGATCAAGAAGGGCCGGATCCGCGTCGCGCGCGGGCCGCTCGACCAATGCGAGGTCGTCTTCTCCGGACCAGCGACCGCGCTGGCCGCGGTGGTCTATGGCGGCCAGCCGCTCGACCTCCTCGGGGTCAACGGGGACCGCGCGCTTGCCGAAAAGTTCACCACGCTATTCGTCTTGCCCCCGAAGGTCGGTGCGGACGGTTGAGACGCAGCCCCCATCCGCCTAAAGCGTCCGCCATGACCGACCTTCCCAACATCGCCGCCGACAGCCGCTCCGACACGATCCTCGCCGTCCCCGACAAGATGGTCGGCGTCCGCGCCGCGTTCGGCGTCGACTCGGACATAGAGGTCCCGGCCTTCTCCGAGGCCGACGAGCGGGTCCCCGACCTCGACCCCGCCTATGTGTTCGATCCCGACACCACGCTGGCGATCTGCGCCGGCTTCGCGCGCAATCGGCGGGTGATGGTCCAGGGCTATCATGGCACCGGCAAGTCGACCCATATCGAGCAGGTCGCGGCGCGCCTCAACTGGCCGTGCATCCGCATCAACCTCGACGCGCATATCAGCCGGATCGACCTTGTCGGGCGCGATGCGATCGTCCTTCGCGACGGCCAGCAGGTGACCGAATTCCGCGAGGGCCTGCTGCCGTGGGCGTTGCAGCATCCCGTCGCGCTGGTGTTCGACGAATATGACGCCGGCCGCCCCGACGTGATGTTCGTCATCCAGCGCGTGCTCGAGGTCGAGGGCAAGCTGACCCTGCTCGACCAGAACCGGGTGATCCGGCCCAACCCCTATTTCCGGCTGTTCGCGACGACCAACACCATCGGGCTCGGCGACACGACCGGGCTGTATCATGGCACGCAGGCGATCAACCAGGGACAGATGGATCGCTGGAACATCGTCGCGACGCTCAACTACCTGCCCGCCGCAACCGAGGCGCAGATCGTGCTCGCCAAGTCGGGCGATTACGACAATCCCGGCGGCAAGGCCGAGGTCGACAAGATGGTCAAGGTCGCCGACCTCAGCCGCCAGGGGTTCATCAATGGCGACATCTCGACCGTGATGAGCCCGCGGACGGTGATCAGCTGGGCGCAGAATGCGATGATCTTCGGCGACGTCGGCTTCGCCTTCCGGCTCTCGTTCCTCAACAAGTGCGACGAAAGCGAACGTCCGCTGATCGCCGAATATTACCAGCGCGTGTTCGGCAAGGACCTGCCCGAGAGCGTCGTCGGCAAGGCGTGAGCCAGTCCGACCCTCTCGATTCGTTCCGCCGCGTCCTGTCGGGCGCGGCGCGCGCGATCGCGCATGATTCCGAGGCCGAGGTGGTGTTCGGGTCGGAGAATTCACCCGGGGCGATCGGGAAGGTCGCGCGGGTGCCATCGCCGGGGCTGTCGCTCGAGCCGCGGCTGGTGGCCGAGGCGCGCGGGGCAGCGGATGCGCTGGCGCTTCGGCTGCGTCACAGCGATGCGGCGCT
>JALYIX010000301.1 GCA_030775565.1 Pseudomonadota bacterium
TCCGCCGCCTTGCCCTCGTTGGCCAGCCCCAGCGCCGCCGCCCGTTCGCCACTGATCAGCAACCGCGCCGTCCCCGCTGGATCGAGCAGTGCAAGCATCGCCGCCCCGCCCGTTTCCACCGACAGCAGCACCGCTCCGCCGATCCCGACCGGACGCCCGCCACGAAGCGCGGCGATCGCCGGTTCGAGCGACCCCGCCTCGCTCAAAGCGACAGCTCGACGACCAGCGGCACATGGTCCGACGGCCGCTCCCATCCGCGGCACGGTTCGAGCACCGCATGCCCGGTCGCCTGTACCGCCAACTGCGGCGAGACCCACATATGATCGAGCCGGCGCCCGCGATCGCTCGCCGCCCAGTCCGCCGCGCGGTAGCTCCACCAGGTGAAATTGCGCGCCGGCGCGGGCACGAACCGGCGCCCGAGGTCGACCCAGTCATGCGCCGCCTGCAGCGCCGCCAGTGCCTCGACCTCGACCGGCGTATGGCTCACGACATCGATCAGCGCCTTGTGGCTCCACACGTCGCACTCGAGCGGCGCGATGTTGAAATCCCCGACGATCAAAGTCGGCTCAGCCAACTTCTCGCTCCACCGCGTCATCCGCTCGACGAAATCGAGCTTCTGCCCGAACTTTGGATTGAGGTTGCGATCGGGCACGTCGCCCCCGGCCGGCACATAGACATTCTCGATCCGGATGCCGCAGTCGAGCCGCGCCCCGACATGCCGCGCCTCGCCATTGTCCTGCCAGTCGTGGCGCAGGTCGTCGTGCAGCGGCAGCTTGCTGACGATCGCTACGCCATGATGCATCTTCTGCCCGTTGAGCATCTGGTGCCGATAGCCGAGCCGGTGGAACAGCTCGGCGGGGAATACCGAGTCCATCGCCTTGGTCTCCTGCAGGCACAGGACGTCGGGTGCCTCCTCGGTGAGCAGCCGCTCGACGATCCCGGCGCGCGCACGCACCGAGTTGATGTTCCAGGAAGCGATCTTGAGTTTCGTCACGATGGCTCGCTTAGCGGCTTGAGCGACGCCCCACAAAATAAAAGGCCCCCGCTCCGGGGGCATGGAGCGAGGGCCGACCAAGCGTATTCGTCACGCAAGGCGATCGCTGGTGCCAAGGGTAACAGGGGGAAACCCCCGGCGGCGCAGCGATCCGGTCCCCTCTAACCCCCGCTGCCTGTCGCCCGCATGAACAAGTAGCAGTTGGCTACGCTGTTTGCGGACAATGCGCCTGTTAACCCCGCTTCGGCTTGGTCGGCTCGGCGAACTGGAATGCGCTCTCGGGGACCGCCACATTGTAGCGCTGCCCGTCGAGCTTGACCGTCGTCTTCTTGTTCTGGGCATCGATCGCAGTCCACCCTTCGAGCTGCAGCCCGCCCGGCGCGGCCGGTGTCTTGACGAACGCCATCAACAGCGTCCCGAACTCGGGATGCCGCGCGTCGCGCACCCTCAGCAGGGTCACCCGCGGATCCTGGGTCGGCATCGTCCGCGCAATCCGCCCAAGGTCGGGGTTGGCCGACAGCAACGGCCCGAGCGGGGACTTGGCGATCGGCCAGCGATTCTTCTGCCCGACCTGGTAATCGAGGAAATACAGGTTCGTCCCATCGGCCACCATCAGCATGTTGGCCGCCGCGCCATAATCGAACCGCGCTCGCCCCGGCCGCTTCAGGGTCAGCTTGCCGCTAAGCTGCTGCCCCTTGCCATTGGTCTGGACGAAGCTCGCCGTCATCGACTGGGTCGCAGCGAGGCTCCGCTCGACCTGCGCCACTGCCGGATCGCTCGCCGCGCTCGCCGGCGCCGCGAGCGCGACCAGGGCGACCGGCGCGATCAAGCGCGCAAGGGTGGACGAAAAGGACATGCCGTATCTCCGCAGAAAGACTGGTTTGGCCCGACAACTGGCCGCGCGCCATTGAATGCCCCGTGAACTCGGCTGTTCCCAAGCATTCACCTTCAGAGCGGATGCCCGTCGGTGTCCATCAGCACTTCGCGCCGGCCGACATGGTCGGGCTGGCCGACCCGCCCGTCCTTCTCCATCCGTTCGATCAGCCGCGCCGCGCTGTTGTAGCCGATCCGCAGTTGGCGCTGGAGGTAAGACGTTGACGCCTTCTGGCTCTCCGCGACGACCTGGATCGCCTTGCGGTACATCGCCGTCTCGGCATCGTCCTCGGCCATCGGCTGGCCGTCGAACAGATAGTCGCCGCCTTCCTCGGGCTCCTCGGTCACCGCCTGGATGTAATCGGGCACGCCCTGCTTGCGCCAATGCTCGGCCACCGCACGGACCTCATCGTCGCTGACGAACGGCCCGTGGACGCGGACGATCTGCTTGCCGCCGGGCATGTACAGCATGTCGCCCTTGCCGAGCAGCTGTTCGGCCCCCTGCTCGCCGAGGATGGTTCGCGAATCGATCTTGCTCGTCACCTGGAAGCTGATTCGGGTGGGAAGGTTGGCCTTGATCACCCCGGTGATGACATCGACCGACGGCCGCTGGGTCGCCATGATCAAGTGGATCCCCGCCGCGCGCGCCTTCTGCGCCAATCGCTGGATGAGGAATTCGACCTCCTTGCCCGCGGTCATCATCAGGTCGGCAAGCTCGTCGACGATCACCACGATCTGCGGCAGCACGTCGTAATCAAGCTCCTCGGTCTCGTAGATCGGCTGTCCCGTCTCGGCATTATAGCCGGTCTGCACGCGCCGCCCGAGCTGCGCGCCCTTGGCCTTGGAATCGCGCACCTTGGCGTTGAAGCTGGCGAGCGCGCGCACCCCGAGGCTGGCCATCATCCGATAGCGTTCCTCCATCTGCTCGACGGTCCATTTCAAGGCGCGGATCGCCTTGCCCGGCTCGGTCACCACCGGCGCAAGCAGATGCGGGATATCCTCGTACATGCTGAGTTCGAGCATCTTGGGATCAATCATGATCATCCGGCACTCGTCGGGACTCAACCGATAGAGCAGCGACAGGATCATGCAGTTCAGGCCCACCGACTTGCCCGACCCGGTCGTCCCCGCGACGAGCAGATGCGGCATCGGCGCCAAATCGGCGATGACCGGGTCCCCGGCGATATTCTTGCCGAGGATCAGCGGCAGCGACATGTTCTGGTCCTCGAACGCCTGGCTGCCGATCAGCTCCGAGAGCGACACCGTCTCGCGCTTCACGTTGGGCAGTTCGATCCCGATCACGCTTCGCCCGGGGATGGTCGCGACCCGCGCCGACAGCGCCGACATGTTGCGCGCGACATCGTCGGCCAGCTGGATCACCCGGCTCGCCTTGATCCCCGACGCGGGCTCCAGTTCATACATCGTCACGACCGGTCCCGGCCGCACCTCGACGATGTCGCCGCGGACGTGGAAATCCTCGAGCACGCTCTCGAGCAGCCGCGCGTTGCGCTCAAGGCCGGCCCGGTCGATCGGGGTCTTGCTGCCTTCGGGCGCGGCGGCGAGCAGGTCGATCGCCGGCATCACATAATTGTCGCCGAGCGCGAGGCTCTGCTGACCGGGGGCGCGGCCCTTGCGCTGCGGTTCACGTCGATTGGCGGGGGCGATGGCGCTGGTTGATTCGGTCACTGCCACCGCCGGTCGCGAACGGGGCGGGGCAGGGATCGAGTCGTCGAACGCCTCGCGCGGCTTGCGGCGCGGCTTGGGCTGGCGCGGCACTGCCGCTGGATCGCGCCGGAACAGCCCCGACACCCACGCCCGCTCCTCCTCGTCGACCGCGCACGCGATCCACAGCACTGCGAGTCCGCCAAGCACAAACAGCGCCAGGAAGGTAAGCCGCAGCGGCCCGGCGAACGACGGATTGCCGATCAGCCCGAGCCCCGCGTCGATTCCGTTCGCGCCGGCCAGGCCCAGGGCGCCACCCCAGGCCGCGGGCAACCCCGAAACGGTCGACCCGCGCATCAGCCCCAGCGCGACCCCGACGAGCAGCACGCCGACGGTCGCGACGAGCAACGCGCGACCGAACCGCCCGCCCGGCACCTCGCGCATCATGCGCAGCCCGCCCAACGCGATCACCGGCAGGAACAGGGCCGCCCCCGGACCGAACAACAGCAGCAGCAAGTCGCTGGCATAGGCCCCGAACCCACCGAGCCAATTGACCGGCGGTCCCCCGGCGGCGGTGGTGAAACTCGGATCGGTACTGTTGTGCGTTGCCAGCGCCACGCCGAGCGCCACCGCCAGCCCGACCAGCACGGCTCCCATGCTGCGCCGCGCGAATCGTCGCACCGAGGCGGCGAGCGTATCGCGCCAGTCGGGACCAAGGTCGCGTTTTTGCGCGCGCTGTGCGACCGTCGCCATGTCACTTCCCCCGCCTTCTTGGCGTCACGTCAAATCGATGGCGCTACAATGCCTTGCCGGGGACTCCCCACGCAAGGCTTTCCTCGTCCGCCCCTGACGAGTAGAGATGCAATCATGCAACACAGCGACGTGATCATCCTCGGTGGCGGCCTGGTCGGGCTCGCGCTCGCTGCCGCGCTCGACTCCAGCGGCCTCTCCTCGACGGTCATCGACCCCGCCGACCCCGACCAGCGGCTCGATGCTGCGTTCGACGGGCGCACGACCGCGGTCTCGTCGTCCTCGGCGCGGATGTTCGACACGATCGGGGTGACGCCCCATTTCCCCGTCCCGGGCGGCCCGATCGCCCGCATCCGCACGTCAGACGGCCTTGCCCCCGGCAGCCTGACGTTCGAGGCCGGCGCGGACGGCGAGCCACTTGGGCATATGCACGAGAACCGCAACTTGCGCGCCGCGCTGCGCGCCCGCGCCGAGGCGGGCAAGGCGATCACGCTGCGCTACAAGACTGCTGCGACGACGATCGACCGCGGCGAGCATGGCGTCACCGTCACGCTCGACACTGGCGAAACCCTCCGTGCGCCCTTGTTCGTCGCCGCCGAGGGCCGCAATTCGCCGACCCGCGAAGCCGCCGGGATCCGCGTCGCGCGCTGGAAGTACGACCATCGCGCAATTGTCTCGATCCTCCGCCACCAACGTCCCCACGACGCCAATGCCTACGAGATCTTCTACCCCTCGGGTCCGTTCGCGCTGCTGCCGATGACCGACGACGAAGAGGGCCACCGATCGGCGATCGTCTGGTCGATCCGCGAGCGCGACGCCGCGGGCCTGCTCGCGCTCACCGACGACCAGTTCGCCGCCGAGGCCAAGGCGGCGATGGGCGGCTTCCTTGGCGACATCAGCATGCTCGCCCCGCGCTCGACCTACCCCTTGGGCTTCCACCACGCCGCGCGGATCACCGATCGCCGGCTCGCGCTGGTCGGCGATGCCGCGCACGCGGTTCACCCGATCGCCGGCCAGGGGGTCAACCTCGGTTTCCGTGACGCTGCCGCGCTGGCGCAAGTGCTCGTCGAAGGCGCGCGCCTCGGCCTCGACCTCGGCGACCGCCAAC
>JALYIX010000302.1 GCA_030775565.1 Pseudomonadota bacterium
AGCCAGCCCTGGTCGGGGGACCCGGTCCCGTCGGGCCGGACCGCGGGCTGGCCCGAACTCGGCACTCCGTTGGGCAGGGGCGCCGGGCGATCGCTCTGCGGCAGCGGATTGCCGTCGGCGTCGACCAGCGGCGCATCCGCCGCGGCGAGATTGTCGCCGAGCGAGCCTGCCATCGCTTCCTCGTCGGGCTCGAGCTGCCAGTCGGGCATCGGCACCTGGGTGTCGAACTGCTCGACCGGGCGGCCCGCGGTGGCGACCGCCATATAGTCGTGGAAGGCGCGCGCCGGGGCGGTGCCACCCTGCAGCCCCGGGATCGGTCTGGCATCGTCGCGGCCCATCCACACCCCGGTGGTCAGCCCCGACGAGAAGCCGATGAACCAGCCGTCCTTGTTCGAGCTGGTGGTGCCCGTCTTGCCCGCCACCGGCCGCCCGATCTGCGCCGCGCGGCCCGTGCCGGAAAGTACGGCCGACTGAAGCAGATCGGTCATTTCGGCAGCAACCCAGGGCGCGACGAGGACGCGCTGGTCGCCTCCTTCGCGGTTATAGAGCAGCTGGCCGTCGGCCGTGACGACCTTGCGGATTGCATAGGGCGCGACGGCAATGCCATGGTTGCTGACCGAGGCGAAGGCGCGGGTCATCTCGACCAGCCGGACGTTGCTCGTCCCCAGTACCATCGACGGATAGGTCGAAATCTCGCTGGTGATTCCGAAGCGGCGCGCCATGTCGGCGATTGTCGAGAAGCCGAGGCGCTGGCCGATCTGCGCGCTGATCGTGTTGATCGAGCGCGAAAAGGCTTCGCGCAACGTCACCGGCCCAAGGAAGCCGCGAGTCGAGTTGCGCGGTTTCCAGCCGTCGATGTCGACCGGCTGGTCAACCATAGTGTCGGTCGGCTTCATGCCGCTCTCGAGCGCGGCGAGATAGACGAACAGCTTGAACGACGAGCCCGGCTGGCGCTGCGCCTGGGTCGCGCGATTGTAGATCGAGGCGACATAGTCGCGGCCCCCGACCATCGCCCGGACCGCGCCATCGCGATCGAGGCTGACGAGCGCGCCCTGCGCCCCGCCCGGGGTATTGGCGTTGATCGCCTGGTCGGCCGCGACCTGCATCTTGGGGTCGAGCGTGGTCCACACGTCGATCGGCTCGTGGGTCGCGTCGATCAGCGTGTCGAGCTGGGGCAGTGCCCAGTCGGTGAAATAGCGGAAGCTGTTCTGGCGCGGCGCGGCCTGCAGGCGGACGGTCGCGGGGTCGACATTCTCCGCCGCCGAGGCGCTGATGAAGCCGTTTTCGACCATCGAGTGAAGCACGACGCCGGCTCTGCCGCGCGCCGCCTCGGCATCGGCGGTTGGCGAATAGTTGGACGGCGCCTTGACCAGTCCCGCGATGATCGCTGCTTCGCCGAGGCTGAGCTGATCGGCGCCATGGCCGTAGAAGGTCCGGCTGGCGGCATCGATGCCATAGCTGCCGCCGCCGAAATAGACGCGGTTGAGGTAGAGCTCGAGGATCTGGTTCTTCGAGAATTTGAGCTCGAGCGCGAGGGCAAGGACGGCTTCCTGCAGCTTGCGGGCGAAGGTCCGCTTGTTGTTGAGGAAGATGTTGCGCGCCAGCTGCTGGGTGATGGTCGAGCCGCCCTGGCTGAAATGGCCCGTCGTCAGCCGCACCTTGAGCGAGCGTGCGACCCCGATCGGATCGACCCCCGGATGCGACCGAAAACGCTTGTCCTCGACCGCGATCATCGCCGCGCGCATCGTCGCCGGAATCTGGTCGTAGGTCAGCCAACGGCCAAAGCTCGGGCCCAACGACACCAGCACCGAGCCATCGGCCGCGCGCATGCGGATCATCTGGCCAAGGTCGTTGCGCTTCCTCAGCTGATCATAGTCGGGGAGCTGCGATTCGGCGACCGCGACGGCAATGCCGAGCACCAGCAACAGGAAGCCGGCGACAGCGCCCGCCCAGATCAGGATGCTCTTGAACCGTGAGCGGCGGGGGGAAACGCTGGCCATTGGCGCCAAGGACTAGTGGCGAGCGGGCCGTTCGCCAAGCGCCTCCTTCATTGCGCGGGCTTGTCCCCAACCTCAGCTGCGTCCGCGGGGGCGAAATCAAGCGACGCCGAATTGATGCAGTAGCGCAGGCCGGTCGGCCCGGGACCGTCGGGGAAGACATGGCCGAGGTGACCCTCGCACTTGGCGCAGCGCACTTCGGTTCGGGTCATGCCGTGGCTGCGGTCGGTGATCTCGGCGACCGCCTGGGGGTCGGCGGGAGCAGTGAAACTGGGCCAGCCCGAGCCGCTGTCATATTTGCTGCTGCTGTCGAACAACGGCTCGCCGCAGGCGCCGCAGACATAGGCACCCTGGCCCTTGTTGGCGAGCAAGGCGCCGGTGAAGGGCGCTTCGGTGCCCGACTGGCGGAGGACGCGATAGCGCTCCTCGCCGAGTTCCGTGCGCCATTCGGCTTCGCTGCGCTGGATCTTGTCGGGCATGCTGGTCTCCGGGCGGGTGGGCATGATAGTTACGCACTCGTTTACCCTCTTTCAACGTCTGCGCCCTTACGGTCGTGCCATGATTGCGCGTGCCCTGCCCTGCCTGATGGTGCTGCTTGCCGGCATCGCCCCCATCGCCCCGGCCGCGGCGCAGTGCCGGCTGTGCGCGGCGCCAAGCACGAGCGCGTCGGCCGACAGCGAAGTCCCGGTCAGGCTCGAGGTCGACACCAGCCTCGATTTTGATCGCCTCGTCCTTGCCGGGACCGGGGCCGGAACCGCGTTGCTCGCCCCGGACGGGACCCGCCAGACGTCGGGGACCGTGGTCTCGATCGGCGGGCGCGCGATGGCCGGGACGGTCACGGTTCGGGGCGAACCCGGTCGTTCGGTCCGGATCGGGTTGCCGTCGAGCATCACGCTGTTCGGCGCAAGCGGCGGGCAAGTGCGAATCGACTCGATCCGCAGCGATCTCGGCGCGCTTCCCCGGATCGGGTCGAACGGCAGCCTGACGGTCCGCTTCGGCGGCGAGCTTCATGTCGACGGAACGCTCGATGGCGACTTCCGCGGCGATTTCGCGGTGGACGTCGACTATCTCTGATCGCGCCACGCCGGCGAAACATCCTCCACGCCGGATTAATCCTTAACGTGCCGGAAACCTTGAACCGGAGCAAAGCCGAAAGCCCGCAGGGTTAATGACGTCTCCACGGATGGCCGGTCGTTCCGGGCAACCGCCTTGTTTCGCAATGACTAGTGGGGACTGACCATGAATAGATTTCTTCGCACTGCGGCGCTGATCGCCGTCACGGCCGCCTTCGCCGCGCCGGCCAGCGCCGCCTCGACTGCGCCGGTCGCCGCCACGACCCCGGCCACTGCCACCGCGCAGATCGTCGATCCGCTGAAGCTGACCAAGACCAGCGACCTCAATTTCGGCACGCTGATCAAGAACTCGATGACCGCGCCAAAGGTGGTGGCGATTGATGAGTCGGGCGTTGTAACCTGCACCGCCGAACTGCTTTGCGGCGGCACGACCACGGCGGCGAATTTCGATGTTGCGGGTTCGGCCGGCCAGTTGGTTAAAGTCTATATCGCTCCGACGAACCTGAAAAATCCGGGCGGTGCCATATTGGTCTTCACGCCGGCGTCGAGCGCCGTGGCCAGTGCGCTGAAGCTCACAAACGGGGCGGCGAGCTTCGCGGTCGGCGGCAGCATCACGGTCGATCCGCTGACTCCGGTCGGGATCTACTCGGGCGACATGGACGTGAGGGTCGATTATAACTGATTAACGAACAGCCCGCTGGTCTGGGTTGGAAGGGGCTGCCGGCGACGGCGGCCCCTTTTTTGCGCAAATCCGGTCCGAAGCGGAGATTAAGTAAACGGCGCGGTAACCATGTCGCTGAGCAAAGCGGCAAGGTGGGATGGTTAAAGGGATGGTCACCACGGCCCGTCGGTTCGGGTCGAGACCAGTGGGGACTGACATGAAGACTTTCGCTTATTTGCTCGCGGCCGCCGCCGTCGCCTCAACCGCCGCACCAGCGCTCGCCACGCCCGTCGCCGCGACCACCGCCGCCACCGCGCGCGCCCAGATCGTCAAGCCGCTCGTGCTGACCGCCAAGCAGAACATCGACTTCGGCACGATCCTGCTGACCAACGTCACCGGCGCGAACGCGGTGTCGATCAGCCAGGCCGGCGCGATCAGCTGCGGCGCGGGCCTCACCTGCAGCGCCACCGGCAAGCAGGCGATCTTCAACGTTGCCGGCTCGAACAACCAGATCGTCAAGATCGTTACCACCGCCGCCAACATCACCAACGGCACCGCCAGCCTGCTGTTCACCCCGAACGCGCCGACAACGGTGACGCTGACCAACTCGGGCGCGCCGGGCAACGACTTCAACGTCGGCGGATCGTTCAGCATCGACACCACGACCGTCGACGGCATCTACACTGGCAACCTCAACGTCACGGTCGACTATCAATAAGCGTCCCAGCAGAGGGTATCAGGAAGGGTCGCCGGCAACGGCGGCCCTTTTTGCTGCGCGGGGAACGTACCGCCAAAATGGTGATGGTTAGCGATAAAGTAACCATTCCGGACGCAGAACAGCTCCACATTGGATGGAGACCTGCCCGTGACTTTCTCTTCGCGTACTGCCCGCCTTGCACTGATTGCGCCCCTCGCCCTGCTCGCTGGCGCCCCCGCCAGCGCCGGCGTGGGCGACCTCCTCGTCGCACCGACCCGCATCGTGCTCAACGGCAGCCGCGGCACCCAGATCATCCTCAACAACATCGGCGACGATGTCGCGACCTACCGCATCAGCGTCGAGCTTCGCCGGATGACCCCCGACGGTTCGCTGGTCGACGTGCCTGCCCCGACCGTCGCCGAGAAGGCGGCCGAGGACATGATTCTCTATGCCCCGCGCAAGGTCACGCTTCCGCCCAACCAGCCGCAGACGATCAACATCGCCGCGCGCGCCCCGGCCGGTCTGGCCGACGGGGAATATCGCGTCCACCTGCTGTTTCGCGCGATCCCGGCGCCGCGTCCGGTAACCGCCGAGCAAAGCACCCAGAAGGGCATCAGCTTCGCCCTCACCCCCGTCTATGGCGTGACCATCCCGGTCATCGTCCGGCTCGGCAACCTCCAGGCAAAGGCCGGGATAAGCGACGTCCACCTCGCCAAGGACAATGGCAAGCCGGCAGTCGCGCTCGACCTTACCCGCAGCGGCAGCCGCTCGACCTTCGGCGAGGTGCGCGTGATCAAGGCCGGCATCAAGGATCCGATTGCGATCCAGCGCGGCATCGCGGTTTATACCGAAGTCGGCCAGCGCTCGGTGTCGATCCCGATCAACGACAAGATGCTCGCCGCTGCCAGCGGTCCGGTGACGGTGCAATATGTCGAGACGACCGAGACTGGACCCCAGGTCATCGCCGAATCCAGCGCGGTGCTGCGCTAGGTCGGGAGCGCGACGGGGGAGCGGATGCGGTTCGCCAGGCACCTGGCGCGCGGTTTCCTTGCCGCGCTGGTCCTGCCCGCGCTTGTCACGGGCAGCATGTCCGGTGCGGCGTCCGCGCCGGTCAAGCCCGGCTGGACCGCGGACCCCGACGATCAATATCTGCTCGAGGTCAACATCCGCCAGCTCAAGCTTGGCGACGGAGTCCGCGCTTATGGCACGCCCGAGGGGACCTGTGTCCTGCTCGGCGACTTCCTGACGACGCTCGACGTGCCGATGCGGATCGACCTCGGCGCGAAAAAGGCCAGCGGCTGGGCATTCAGCGAGAAGAACCGAATCAGTATCGACCTTGGCACCGGCCAGGTCGCTTATGGTGCCGGAAAGCAGGAAATGCTGTCGGCCGGAACGGTGCGCGAGACCCCCGAGGGGTGGTGCGTCCAAAGCGCGGCACTTGCCCGCTGGTTCGGCATTGGCGTCAAGCCGTCACTCGCCGGATCGATGTTGCTGCTTGAATCGCAAGCGAAATTGCCCGTCGAATTGATCAAGGAGCGGCACGACCGCGCCGCCCGGCTGCACCATGCGAGCATGAGCCTGGGCGAATTGCCGCAGGTCCGCCTGCCCTATCGGCTGTGGCGCGCGCCGGCGCTGGATTTCGTCGTCAGCGGGGGCGTCACCTCCGACGCGCGCAGCGGGACGCGGGTCGATCGCCGTGCCTCGCTGCTCGCCGCCGGCGAGGTCGCGACGCTGTCTTACGAAGCCCAAGCCACGACCGACCCACGCGGCCGACCGCAAAGCCTGCGAGTCCATGCGTTCAAGTCCGACCCCGACGGCGGGTTGCTTGGCCCGCTCAAGGCCACCCATTTCGGGTTCGGCGACGTTGCCGGCCATGACAGCCGCCTGGTTGCGTCGGGCGCGACCGGGCGCGGCGCGGTCGTCACCAATCGCCCGCTGTTCACCCCGACCGCGTTCGATCGTACGCGCTTCGAAGGCGACTTGCCGGCGGGGTGGGAAGCCGAACTCTATCGCAACGGCGAATTGCTCGGCTTTGCGCCGGCGAGCGGCGACCAGCGTTATCATTTCGACGACGTTCCGCTGCAATATGGCGAGAATTCGATCGAAATTCGCCTTTACGGTCCGCAGGGCCAACTCAGGAGCCGAACCGAAACCGTCAATGTCGCGGATGCCGCCGCGCCGCCCGGCGCGACGTGGTACTGGGCGGGCGTGAACCAGTCGGCGCGCGATCTTATTTCGCTTCACGGCCGGCCTTCCGACGCCTCGACCGTGCCCAAGGTCCAGGCCAGCGCATCGGTCGAACATGGTCTCGACGCGCGCACCTCGATCGGGGTCACCGCGACGATGCAACTGCTCGACGACGAGCGGCTGACCTATGTCGAGGGCACGGTCCGCCGCTCGATCGGGCGCGCGCTGGTCGAGGTCGCGGGATCGCGCGACAGCCATGGCGGGCTTGCCGCGCGCAGCGGCGTGCTGGCGAGGCTGGGCGGCTTGAACCTCTCGGGTGAGGCGTTTTACGCTCGAAACTTTCGGCTCAACGGCCTGTATGAAAAGGATATTCGTCAGGCGCAGCTGGCATTGAGCGCGCCGCTGCATGTCGGCCGGACGGTGCTTCCCGCGGGCGCCTCGCTGCGGATCGTCGATCGGCCCGAGCAGGGTCGGCAGCTCGAGGCCGCTGCTCGGCTGGCAGCAAACATCGGCGCGTTCAACCTTGGCGCCGACCTGCGCTACCGCCGGACCGTTAGCCGCCTCGGGCAGGGCCCACCCGACGAACTGACCGCTTCCTTGATCGGGGCCGGCCATATCGGGCGTGTGCGCTTGCGAGGCAGTAGCGATTTCGATCTGAAACCCTCGGCGCGTCTCCGGCACGTCGAGCTTTCGGCCTATTGGTCGGCCTCGGAGAAGGCCGATTGGGAGGCGGGGATCGGCTATGACGGCGATTTGCACCGGGCCCACGCGCGGCTGTCGCACATCCGCCGGTTTGACACGATGGCGCTCGCACTCACCGCCGAGGCAGCCAGTGACGGGTCGGTCGCGGTCGGCTTCAACCTTGCCTTTTCGCTCGACCCGGCCTGCGGTTTCCGCCCGTCGCGCCAGCCAATGGCGAGCGCGGGCATGATCCGCGCCCACGTCTTTCGCGACCTCAACGACAATGGCCTGCGCGATCGCGGCGAACCCGACGAGCCCGGCGCGCTGATCACGACTGGAACGCGCACCGCGACCACGGCGACGGACACGCAGGGCCGGGCCGTCGTCGCCGGGCTGGCGGCCTATCAGGCGATCGCGGTCGGCATCGATCCGTCGAGCCTCGGCGATCCGACGCTGACGCCGCGCCGGGCGCTCCAGGTCGTCACGCCGCGGGCAGGGATCGCCGCGGACGTCGAGATCGCGCTCGTCGGCAGCGGCACCATCGAAGGAATGCTGGTGAAGGATGGCGGCGGCGGGTTCGAAGGGGTCGACCTCGAACTGGTCGCGGCCGACGGCAAGGCGGTCGCCACCGCCCGCTCGGACTATGACGGCTATTTCCTGTTCGATCACGCCGCTTATGGCCGTTATACGCTGCGCATCGCCGCCTCGTCCGCCGCCGCGATCCATAGCGCGCTGGCGATCGGCGGGGTGATCAGCGTCAGCGGGGAAAAGCCAAGCGTCCGGCTCGGCGCGCTAACTCCCCTCATCCTCGCGCAGGTTGCATCGGCAGCGGCGCCGGCGAGCACGCATTAACCAAGGTCGTCTGAGACGACTTCTCCCGTCACGCGCGCGGCGGCCGCCTGGGATAATGAACACTCAATCGAGCGGAAACGACATCGCGACATCGCACCGTGCATAGTCTCCGCCAAAGCGTCCCATGATCCGTGGATCGTGGACGAAGCCGGCCTGTTCGTAGAGGTGGATCGCCGCGCTGCACTTGCGGCTCGTCAGCAGGTAGAGTGGCGTCGGTGCCAGCGTGCGGGCGCGCTCGATCAGCGCGTCGAGCAGGAAGCGCCCTGCGCCCGATCCGCGCGCCGCATCGCGCACGCTCATCTTGGTCAGTTCGATCGCGCCACCGCCGGTCGGCATGAGCGCCCCCGCGCCGAGGACGCGACCCTGTGCATCGGCGACGAACAGGATCGTCCCGCCGCGATCGACGATCATTTCGCGTGGGTGCGACAAGACCTGGTCGTCGTGCGGTTCGACGACGAACATCGTGGTGATCCAGGCGCGATTGATCGCGTCGAAGTCGGCCGCAAGTTCGTCGCTGAACTCGCGGATCGAAAAGGTCGCCATCGTCAGGCCGGGACGAAGGGATAGGGCGAGATCGTCTTGCGATTCTCGTCGACGGCGAGCGCGCGCCCGGCCGGCGCGGTGGCGCGTTGCGGGCAGTTGAGGCGCGGGCAGATGGCGCAGGCCGGACCGACCGCGGTGATCGGCGGATTGGCGAGGTCGAGCCCCGCGGCACAGTGCAGCTTGTCGGCATAGCGAAGCTCGCAGCCGAGCCCGATCGCGAGCATCCCGTCCGACTGGAGATCGGGCCGGATCGGGCGGTCGATCGTCCGCGAGATGGTGAAGAAGCGCTGTCCGTCGGGAGTCTCGATGACCTGGCTGATCGCCTTGCCGGCGTTCTGGAAGGCGGCGTGGAGGTTCCACCGCGGGCAGGTCCCGCCGAATCGGGAGAAAGGGAAGGCGTTGCCGGCGTAGCGCTTGGAGATGTTGCCCGCTGCATCGACGCGGATCATGAAGAAGGGCACGCCGCGCGCGCCCTGCCGGCTGAGCGTCGTCAGGCGGTGCGCGACCTGCTCGACATTGGCGCCATATTCGCCGCACAGCCGGTCGATCGAATAATTATATTCCGCGGCCGAGGCGAGGAAGCGGCCATAGGGCATGATGATTGCCCCCGCGGCATAGTTGGCGAGGCTGACGTGGAGCAAATGGCGCGAGCCCTGGTCGGGCGGTGCTGCGCCCTCGACGATCCGCGCGATGACCTCGCGAAATTCGACCATCGCCAATTGATAGGCGAGCCCGAAGGTGCGGTTCTCGCTCCTGAGCAGCGATGACAGCATGAACACACGCCGCTCGGGATCATATTGCTGGGTCGATTCGCCGAGCACCGACGGGCCGACGACCCGCGCCGAAATCCCCCACGCGTCCTTCAGGCGCCGCCGCAGCGGCTCGGCGATCGACAGCGCGTCGGCCATCGCCACGCCCAGCGTCTCGGCGCACTCCTCGAGCTCGGGGAAATGGTTGCTCGATTCCTGGATATAGTCGCGCACCCAGGTCTCGGGGGTGATCAAGGCGCGCGGATCGCCCTCGTCGTCGTCATGTCGCGGGTGGCGCTGAAGCTCGCGCAGCGCGGTGTAGAGCCGTGCGACTCCGTCGGCGACGGCGGGGGCATTGTCGGCCAGCTCGATCAGCTCGTAGCGGCTGATACCGAGGTCGGCGAACATCTGGTCGGAGAAGATCTCGCCCAGCTGCTCGGCGCCCGCACTCTCGTTGCCCTCCGCGGCGAAGGCCTTGACGTCGATGTCGAACACTTCGGCGAGGCGCAGCAGGATGCCGGCCGTGACCGGACGCTGGTTGCGCTCGAGGTGATTGAGGTAGGAAGCCGAGATGCCGAGCTCGGTCGCCATCGCGCTTTGCTGAAGCGCACGATCGCGACGGAGGCGTTTGAGCCGTGCGCCGAGGAACAGCTTTCGTTGGGCAACCATTGCTTATCTTGTCAACGATTCACAAGAACTACAAGTCTGAACATGACCGACCTGCCCTTTTCGACGCGACTGCCCCGACGAAATGGCGTTGAACCCGATCATGAGATCAGAAGGCCGGCGCGAGCCGGCTCCAGCACAAGGACAGGGACGATGAAAACACGCTATTGGGTCATCGGCGGCGACTATGCCGATTGCCAGTTCGGCGAGCTCGAGGCCGGCACCGAAAAGATGGTCGGGCCGTTCGACGACGAGTTGCGGGCCCGCACCGAGTGGCAGCGACTGACTTTCCGCGACAAGTGCGGCGCCACCACACGCTACGCCATCGCGGTCGAGCCAGCGCCGATCTGGCAGTAATCACGATATAGGAGAGGATGCCGTCAGAGCATCCGACTAGGAAGGGCGTCCCGGCAACGGGGCGCCCTTTTTTCTTGGGGGGCCGCAATCCCGCCCGGGCGCACGAAAAGGGCGCCGCGGCTTTCGCCCGGCGCCCCAATCGTTCCGATGAAGCCGTCGCTTAAGCGGCGACGGCCTGGCGGTCGCCCTCGTTCGGGAGATGCGCCTTGGCCTGCGCGATGAGCGCGGAGAAGGCCTCGCTCTCGTGCATCGCGATGTCGGCCAGGACCTTCCGGTCGAGGTCGACCCCGGCGAGCTTCATCGCGTGGATGAACTGGCCATAGGTCAGCCCCTCGGCGCGAACCGCGGCGTTGATGCGCTGGATCCACAGGGCGCGGAAACTGCGCTTCTTAACCTTGCGGTCGCGATAGGCATATTGCCCGGCCTTTTCGACGGCCTGACGGGCGATGCGGATGGTGTTCTTGCGACGGCCATAATAGCCTTTCGCATTGTCCAGGATCCGCTTGTGCTTGGCGCGAGTGGTTACACCCCGTTTGACGCGTGCCATCTGTCAGTGCTCCTATTGCAGGCCGTAAGGCGCCCAGAGCTTGACGCGCTGGGTGTCGGCCTTGTCGAGCACTTCGGTGCCGCGGTTCTGGCGGATATATTTCGAATTATGGCTGATGAGGCGGTGGCGCTTGCCAGCAACCCCATGCTTCAACTTGCCGGTGGCGGTGAGCGAGAATCGCTTCTTCACACCGCTCTTGGTCTTGAGCTTGGGCATTTTCGTCTCCTTGTAGCGCTCGAAAGCGCGACGTTATCAACCTGACACGGCAGCCCTGACTGGCCGGACCGGTTGTCTTTCCAACAATCTGGAAGAGGCGCGCCTATAGGGGCGGGGGCCCGTGAAGGCAAGTCAGGCGGGCTCGACGCTCAGCGTGCCAGCGGGGAGCGGTCGGGCGAGGCAGTCGGCCGCGCTGCCGTCCAGCCAGCCGCGCCAGTCGGCAGCGGTGACGATGACGATCTGGCGGCTGTGATACGGGGCGACATCGGCGCCGGGCGTGGTGGTCAGCATCGTGAACGCCTCGCCCACCGTCGGGTCGGCGCGAATCAGGCCCGCGACGGCGAATGGCTCACCCGTCGCGGTGCGAAAGCGCCAGCGGTCCTTGCGCTTCTGCTTCGGATCCAGTGGCGCGGTGAACTCGTAGAAGCTGTTGGCCGGGATCAGGCACCGCCCGCGACCGAACTGGCGCCCTTCGGAGCGGAAATTATAGACCGGCTTGCCGCCCGGGCCGGGCCACGACCAGCGGCGCTCAATCAACTCGGCAGATCCCTCGGCGCTCCACCGCACGACCGGGGCGCGCTCGGAGATCCGCACGTCGCGCGGCTGGAAGTTGGGCACGCCCTCGGTGAAGGTCAGCGGAAGTTGGAGCCCCTCGAAGATCCGCCGGATCGCGTCCGGCCCGGCTTCGAGCTGGTAGAGGTTGCACATCCTAGTCGAACAGGCTCGACACGCTCGATTCGTCGGCGATGCGCTTGATCGCTTCGGCGATCAGCGGGGCGATCGTCAGGCGGCGGATCTTGCCCGGGGCGTCGGCCTCGCCCGACCAGATGGTGTCGGTGACGACCAGTTCGGTCAGCTCGCTCGCCGCGACCCGCGCCGCCGCCGCGCCCGACAGCACGCCGTGGCTGCAGTAAGCGAACACTTCCTCCGCGCCCTGCTGCTTCAACGCCGCCGCCGCGTTGCACAGGGTGCCCGCCGAATCGACGATGTCATCGATCAGGATGCAGCAATGCCCTTCGACGTCGCCGATGATGTTCATCACTTCGGATTCGCCGGCGCGCTCGCGGCGCTTGTCGACGATTGCGAGCGGGGCGTTGTCGAGCCGCTTCGCCAGGCTGCGCGCGCGGACCACGCCGCCGACGTCGGGCGAGACGACCATCAACTTGCGCCCGCCGAAGCGCGCCTGAATGTCCGCCGCCATGACCGGCGCGGCCCACAGATTGTCGGTCGGGATGTCGAAGAAGCCCTGGATCTGGCCGGCATGGAGATCCATCGACAGCACGCGGTTGGCGCCCGCCGTCGTGATGATGTTGGCGACCAGCTTGGCCGAGATCGGCGTACGCGGCCCGGGCTTCCGATCCTGCCGGGCATAGCCGAAATAGGGCACAACGGCGGTGATCCGCTTGGCCGAGGCGCGGCGCAGCGCGTCGATGCAGATCAGCAATTCCATCAGATTGTCGTTGGTCGGAAAGCTCGTCGACTGGATCACGAAGACGTCCTCGCCGCGGACATTCTCGTTGATCTCGACGAACACTTCCTCGTCGGCGAAGCGGCGCACGCTGGCGCTGGTCAGCGACATTTCCAGATAGTCGGCGATGGCGCGCGCCAGCGGCAGGTTCGAATTTCCGGCGAGCAGCTTCATGGTCGTCCCCTTGGTCGCGTCCCCCATAGCGCGTGCGCGGCGCGTGCCAAGCTTGCCGCCCGACTTTGCGCGGCCTAACCGGTCGCGGTGACCGACCAACTCGCCATCGCCCTTGTCCAGATGAACCAGCGCGTCGGCGACCTTGCCGGCAATGCGACCAAGATCCTCGAGTGGCGAGCCAAGGCCATAGGCGCCGATCTCGTCATGGTCCCCGAGTTGCAACTGACCGGCTATCCGCTCGAGGATCTGGTGCTCAAGCCCGAATTCGTCCGCCGCAGCCTCGAGGCTGCCGAGCGGCTGGCCGACGCGACCGCCGATGGGGGGCCGGCGCTGCTGTTCGGCGCGCTCCACGTCGAGGACGGGCTGAGCTACAACGCGATGATCCTCGCCGAGAACGGCCGCATCCTCGCGCGCACGCTCAAGCATGAACTGCCGAACTACGGCACGTTCGACGAAAAGCGCGTGTTCGCGGCCGGCCCGCTGCCCACGCCGATC
>JALYIX010000303.1 GCA_030775565.1 Pseudomonadota bacterium
CCACTTGCCGACATCTTCGACACAGACATCGTACCGCTTCTGGAGGCGGCCCCCGGTTTGCGCTCGGTCGCGATCTTCGAGGAGATGCAGCGGCGTCATCCCGAGCTCAGCTCCGGAGTGCGACGGACGATGGAGCGGCGCATCCGCACGTGGCGGGCGCTTCACGGTGAGGCGCAGGAGGTCATCTTCCGTCAGCTCCACGAGCCCGGGCGGATGGGGCTGTCGGACTTCACCGACATGGCCGATCTCGGCATCACCGTGGCCGGCGCCCTTCTCGACCACCGGCTCTATCACTTCCGGCTCGTCTGGTCCGGCTTCGAGCATGCGCACGTGATCCTTGGCGGCGAGAGCTATGTCGCGCTCGCGCAAGGGTTGCAGAACGCGCTGTGGGCGCTGGGCGGTAGCCCGGTCGATCATCGCAGCGACAGCCTGTCGGCCGCGTTCCGCAACCTCGACGCCGATGCGCGAACCGATCTGACGCGGCGCTACGATGCGCTGTGCGGGCATTATGGCATGACGCCGAGCCGCAACAACCGCGGCATCGCCCACGAGAACGGATCGGTCGAGAGCGCGCATGGCCATCTCAAGAAGACCATCCGGGATGCGCTGCTGATGCGCGGAAGCGCAGCGTTCGACGATCTGACCGGCTATCGGCGCTTCGTCGATGAGGTGATCGCCGCAAAGAACCGTCGAGCTGCCGCCCGCATCGATGCCGAGCGTGCCCATCTCCGGCCGCTGCCCGACCGGCGGACCAGCGATTACGAGGAGACGATCGTCACCGTGACCTCGACCAGCAGCTTCACGTTGAGGAAAGTGTTCTACACCGTGCCCTCGCGGCTGATCGGGCATCGCCTGCGGGTCCGGCTGTATGATGACCGGCTCGACCTGTTCGTCGGCGGCACGTTGCTCATGACGCTCGCGCGCGGCCGGGCGGCGGCGAACGGCAAGCATGGCCACGTCGTCGACTATCGCCATGTGATCCACTCGCTTCGGCGCAAGCCCATGGCGCTGCTCGGTATGGTCTACCGCGACCAGTTGTTCCCGCGCGATGCCTATCGCCGGACCTTCGACCGGCTGATCGAGAAAATCCCCGAGCGGGCCGCATGCCGCATGATGGTCGACCTGCTGGCGCTCGCCCACGAACGTGGTTGCGAGGCGGAACTGGCCGACATCCTGGCGGCCGACATCGATGCCGGTCGGGTACCGGACATGACCGCGTTGCGCAGACGGTTCGCGCCGGATCCCGCGACTCTTCCCGAGGTCGTCGTCACGCTCGCCCCGCTCTCCATCTACAATGTCCTGCTCGGCGAGGTGGCGGCATGACCAAGCTTGCCCAGCCGATCGACGCGCAGCGTCTGACCCTCATCCTCAATGATCTGCGGCTGCCTGCCATCAAGCAGACCTGGCCCGAGATCGCTGCGCGGGCCGACAAGGAGGGCTGGCCTGCCGCCCGCTTCCTCGCAAGCCTTGCCGAGCACGAGATCGCCGAGCGCGACCGGCGGCGGATCGAGCGCCACCTGGGCGAGGCGAAGTTGCCACCGGGCAAAACTCTCGACAGCTTCGCGTTCGAGGCCGTGCCGATGATCTCCAAGGCGCAGGTGTTGGCGATCTGCGCTGGCGACGGATGGCTCGAGCAGGGCGCCAACCTGATCCTGTTCGGACCGCCTGGCGGGGGCAAGAGCCATCTGGCGGCTGCGATCGGCCTGGCGCTGATCGAAAATGGCTGGCGTGTGTTGTTCACCCGCACCTCCGATCTCGTCCAGAAGCTTCAGGTCGCGCGCCGCGAACTGGCCCTCGAAGCCGCCATCGCCAAGCTCGATAAATATCACCTGCTCATCCTCGACGACCTCGCTTACGTCGCCAAGGACCAGGCCGAGACCTCGGTCCTGTTCGAGCTGATCAGCGCCCGCTACGAACAGCGCTCCACGCTCATCACCGCCAACCAGCCGTTCGGCGAATGGAACCGGATCTTCCCCGATCCCGCCATGACGCTCGCCGCGGTCGATCGCCTCGTCCACCACGCGACCATCTTCGAAATGAACGTCGAAAGCTATCGTCGCCGTGCCGCCATACAACGGCGGACCGGTGCCGGCCGTCCACCAACCTACGCGACAATCAAGTCCGTCGAACAATCGTCGCCGAGCGACAATCAAACGACATAGCCGTTGCCAGCGCCAATCAGATCGGGCAATCACGACACGCCGCGACAATCAGTTCTCATCCTGACCGCCGCGCGCTTCTCATCCAGATCGTCGCGCTACACTTTGTGCGAGCCTGGAAGGCGGATCGACAACGCGAGCAACAGACCAGTGGTCGCGGCACGTTCGTGCCC
>JALYIX010000304.1 GCA_030775565.1 Pseudomonadota bacterium
AACCAAAGCAGGCGAAGGCGTGGCTCGATCGGCTCGCCGCCATGACGCCGGCCGCGGACTGACCGCCGGCGACGCGCGGCGCCTAATCGACGATGATCGTCGCTTTCATGCCCATCATCGAATGGCCGAAATGGGTGCAGTGCGCGCGATAGGCGCCCTTTTCGGGAACCAGCGTCACAAGGGCCTGGCCGTGTCCGGGAAGGTCCACTTCGTCCTGATCGCGCATCCCCCCGAGGATGCGGGCGTGCCCGAAAAACGCCGGCGCGCTGAAATCATGGCTCGAGCCCGACAGGTTGGTGAAGGCGAGCTGGACCGGCTGCCCCGCGACCAGATGGATGACGCCGGGCGCAATGCGGAAGTTCGTTTCGGTGATGGCCACCGTCGACGGGCTTGCACCGTGCGAGCCGGCGGGCGCGGCGAGCGCGAGCAGCGACAGTGACGCGAGCAGCGGACGGAGCATGGCAACCTCCTCTCGTTGGGGAGGCCGACCATACGCCCTTTCGCGACCGAAAACGAGGCGGCGGTCCGGGTGGACCACCGCCTCGCTGCCGCGTCAGGGATTCGTCGGGTATTGCCTAGGCGAGCATGGTCGCCGGGACGCGCCCGCCATTTTCGGCGAGCTTCTGCATCGTCGCCTTGTGCAGCCAGATGTTCATTTCCGCCGATCCATTCTTGTCGCCGGTGTAGCCAAGCTCGGTCGCCAGCTGCTCGCGGTTCGAGAGGCTCGAGTCCATGCCGAGCAGCTTCATCAGGTCGACGATCGAGCTTTGCCAGTTGAGGTCGGGATTGCCCTTCTCGGAAGAGATTTCCTTGAGCACCGCCTCGACATCCACCGGCTGCTGCACCGCTGCCGCCTGGCCGCTGTCGACCGGGGTCGAATTGGCCAGCGTGGCGTTCGCCTGGGCTTGCTGATCACTGGTCTGGGCCGCTGCGGGGTGGCCGAAGATGGCGTTCTTGATGGCGGAGAAAATGCTCATCGATCAGGCCTCCATGCCGTGCTTGAGCTCGCTCATCTGGTCGTGCCCCTGGCGGACCGACTGATAGGCTGCCTCCACCGCCGAGCGGCTCTCCGGCGACAATTCGCCGTCCTTCAGTGCCGCCTCGAACTTGTCCTTGAGATAGTCTTCGCCGCGCTCGACCTCGTTGATGATCGCCTTGTCGTCGCGCCCGGTGATCGCGGCCTTGAGGTCGAGAAAGCGCTGGTGGGTCTTGCCAAGGAAGCTGCCGTCGTCCTCGGCATTGCCGCCAAGCGCGGTGATCTGGGCGCGAAGCTGCTCGGCGCACTGGCTGCGATCGTCGGCAAATTTGCGGAACAGCTCCTGGAAGCGGCCGCTCTCGGCGTGGCTGGCGGCGTCACGATAGCCGTTGACGCTGTCGATCAGCGTCGCGGTCAGCGTGTTGAGGGTAGTGATCTCGGTACTGGACTCGGCCATGACAGGCTCCCTTGCTAAGATAATCTGGAGCGACAACGCGTCACGACGCCGAGCGATGCGCGGCGGAGATGAAATTTCTGGCTGGGTTCGCCGGTGCGTGCGGGGCACGCGTTCGAATTCGCGTCAGGCGCCGACCAGACATGCGGTCAAGGCCAGCCCGTCAAGCATGACGGGCGGCGGCGTCGGATTGGGTCGGGAATATCGAGCCAGTCCGCGCTGGTCTCCTTGTTGCTCGCGGGATAGGATGGCGGCAACCGCGAAGAACCCCGAGGCGAAGGAGCATCCATGCGAACGAGCGCGCGAATGATGACGTTGGCGGCAATGACCGTCATGCTGGCCGGTGCTTCGCCCACAGCGGCGACGCCGCGCGCGGCCGATATTGCCGCCGCGATCACCTCGCCGGGGCGAAGCGCGGACAATGTGAAGCTCGACGCATCGCGCAAGCCGGCCGAACTGCTGTCCTTTCTCGGGCTGCGGCGCGGCATGCGGGTCGCCGACATGTTCGGGGTCAATCATTACTGGGCGGAAATCTTCGCCACCGCGGTCGGTCCCAAGGGTCAGGTCGTGGTCTGGGAACCCAGCCAATTCTATCGCGACAAGGCCGCCGCCGACTTCGCCGCCTTCGCCGCCAAGCGGCCCAACGTCGCGATCGTCACCAGCCCGTTTGCCGTGCCCGCGCTTGCCCCGCGCAGCATCGACTTCATGATGATCAATCTCGATTATCATGACGTCTATTGGCAGTCGGCGAAATATGGCATCACGCCGATGGTGCCCGACCAGTGGCTGAAGCCGGTCTTCGCGGCGATGAAGCCGGGTGCGATCGTCGGCGTCATCGACCATGTCGGACCGGCCGGCGACACCAGGGCGATCGTCGACAAGCTTCACCGGATCGATCCGGCGACGGTGCGGGCCGATTTCGAGCGGGCGGGCTTCGTGCTCGACGGGGAGAGCGCGATCCTGCGCAATCCCGCCGACGATCATCACCTGCTCGTGTTCGATCCCGCGATCCGCGGACAGACCGACCGCTTTGTCTATCGCTTCAAGCGCCCGCGGTGATCATCGGGCCGACCTGGCGTGTGCTTGGCGCGCTCGTCGCCGGGCTCGTCGCGGGCACGTTAATGGCCAATCACGGCTGGACCGCGCCTGCCGTTCAGCTGGCATCGACGGTCGGCGGACTGTGGCTCGACGCGCTCAAGATGACGGTCATTCCGCTGATTGTCGCCCTGTTGATCACGGGCATCGTCGGTGGTGCCGACGCCGCGCGCGAGGGCGGCGCGGCGGCGCGATCGATGCTGTGGTTTGTCGTCATCCTGACCGGCTCGGCGATCTTCGGCGGACTGGTCATGCCGCTCCTGCTCGGCGCCTTCCCCCTGCCCGAAGCCGCGGCGGCGGCTTTGCGCGCCGGGCTGGCGGGGGTCGATGCCAAGGCGGCTGCAGCGTCGGTCCCGGGCTTCGCCGACTTCCTGCGCGGTGTCGTGCCCGCCAACATCGTCAAGGCCGCGGCCGACGGATCGATCCTGCAGCTGGTCGTGTTCACCTTGCTCTTCGCGTTCGCCATCGGCCGGATCGCGCCGCAAAAGCGCGCCACGCTCGTCGCCTTCTTCGATGCCGTCGGCGACGCGATGCTGGTGATCATCGGCTGGGTCTTGTGGCTTGCTCCGATCGGCGTGTTCGCGCTGGCGTTTGTGCTCGGCGCAGCAGCGGGCGGCGCGGCATTCGGCGCGGTGCTCCACTATATGGTGCTGGTTTCGCTGCTCGGCATCTTCGTCCTGCTGGCGGCCTATGGGGTCGCACTGTTCGGCGCCGGCTGGTCGTTGGCCCGCTTCGCCCGCGCGATGATCGCGCCTCAGGCGGTGGCGATCTCGACCCAGTCGAGCCTCGCCTCGCTGCCCGCGATGCTCGGCGCGGCCCACGAGCTCGGCGTGCCCGCGGCGCGCGCGGATGTCACCTTGCCGCTCGCCGTCGCGCTGTTCCGGGCGACCGGGCCGGCGATGAACATGGGGGTCGCCATCTATGTCGCGCACT
>JALYIX010000305.1 GCA_030775565.1 Pseudomonadota bacterium
CCAGCGATGAAGCGCGCGACCGCCGCGCCAGGCTTCTGGCGTCCGCTCGCGCTTGCCTCGAGCCTTGCCGCGGCGAGCCTCGCCGGGGTGCTTCTCATGCGCACCGAAACACCGGGCGTGGTCGTCAAGGCAGGCCCGCAGGCGCAGATGATCGCAGCGCTCGCCCATGAAGGCAGCGCGACCCCGCTCGCCGCCTACTACGACCCCGCGGCGCAGCTTGTGCGCATGCCGGGCCCGATGCCGATCCCGTCCGGGCGCAGCGCGCAGCTGTGGGCGATCGAGGACGGCAAGCCGCCGATCCCGCTCGGCCTGTTCCGCATCGTCGGCGCGACCGTGGTGGCCGACGCCCGCGGCAAGGCGGCAATGCATCCCGGCGTGATGCTGGCGATTTCGCTCGAACCGATCGGCGGCTCGCCGACCGGGAAGCCGACCGGCCCGGTCGTCGCCAGCGGCGCGCTCAGCAAGGTCTAGCGTTCGCGTTTCGGACGAGGCGCCAAGACCTGCTCGAGCGGGTCCGGATCGTTGCGCAGGATCGCGGCGGCAAACCGCGCCGCTGGACCAAAGTCGACGCTCGGCAGGTCATTCTCATGCCCCGCCCGCGGCGGCACCCGCCCGACCCGGACCGGCGCAAGGCTCGCCATCCACTGATCAAAATGCGCCTGTTGCTCGGTGACGGTGACGACGTCGTCGAACGTCGCCGGTACCATCCAGTCGAGTTTCTCGGTCTGCTCGATCCCCATCGTCAACGCGTCGACGAACGCGAACATCTCGTCCGGCCGGACCCACACGTCGCGCCGCGCGATCGCGTGCAGCAAGCGCCATCCGTCACCCTCGATCGTCGCGCGATAGCAGGCAATGGCATCGAACAAACGGTGCGCGGCAAAGCTCGCCGGCGTGTGTTCGTCGATCGCCGCCGGATCGTCCGCAACCGCGCCGAGATAGAGCCTGGTTCCTGCTTGGTGCGAGCTGTTGTAGCGCATCGCAACTGCGCGCTCGGCGCCATCAGCGCGCCCGATTCGCAGGATCAGCGGCTTCGTCCACATTGGGCGACATTAGCCATCTTCGCGCACCCCTGCATCTGCCTCGCGTGATGCCCCGTATCTCCCGACGCTCCACCCCCTGGAGCCCCTACAGGAGACCCCAATGAAATCCGCCCTTCTCGCGCTCACCGCGCTGGCACTGGTCGCCGCCCCGGCCACCGCCCACAACCCCATGGTCGGCGGCGCGGCCATGTATCCGACCAAGACGATCGTCCAGAACGCGCTTAATTCCCGTGACCACACGACCCTGGTCGCCGCGGTCAAGGCCGCTGGCCTGGTCGACACGCTGTCGTCCAAGGGCCCGTTCACCGTCTTCGCGCCGACCAACGCGGCCTTCGCCAAGCTCCCCGCGGGGACCGTCGAGACGCTGGTCAAGCCGGAGAACAAGGACACGCTGACGAAGATCCTGACCTATCATGTCGTCCCCGGCCGAATCACTGCAGGCCAGATCCGTGCGATGGCCGCGCGCCACCACGGCACTGCGACGCTGACCACCGTCGAAGGCGGCAAGCTGATGTTCCGCAAGGCCGGCTCGGGCTGGAAGATCATCGACGCCAAGGGCGGCAGCGCCCGCATCACGATTGCCAATGTGATGCAGTCGAATGGCGTCATTCACGTCATCGACACGGTGCTGATGCCATAAGCTAGGGGCTGGTTCCTGGCCCCGAGAAACGGCCGGCGGCGTGCCCCCTTCGCCGTCGGCCGAATTCTTTGCGCCCTCCCCTTGCGGATTACGCCAGCAGCGGAGCGCGCTCCTTCAGGTGCAGATAATCGCTGCTGAAGTCGGCGGCTTTGCTGAGCCGGTCCCAGTCGGCGATGCCGACCGCGCGGATCGAGCGCGTGATGAGCCCGCGCTGTTCCAGTTCCTTCAGCACGCGATTGATATGGACCGGGGTCATCCCCGTCGCATCGGCGAGTTGTTCCTGCGTCAACGGCAATTCATAATCGGTGCGCGAGCCGATCTGCGCATATTCCAGCCGCAATCCGAACTCGCACAACAGATGCGCGAGCCGCTCGAGCCCGTCGCGGCGCGCGATGTTGGCGATCCATTCGCGGAAGATCGAGCCATCGACCAGCGTGTCGTACCACATCGCCAGGCCGACCCGCGGATAGTCGACCGCCAATTTCTGGATTGCCTCGCGCGGGATGAAGGCGACGTCGGCGGGCGTTACCGTCTGCACATTATGATCGGCCTTGCCGAGCAGGCTGTTCTGCAGATCGAGGACGTCGCCGCGCATGTGGATGGCGCTGATCGAGCGCGACCCATCGCCGAGGATCTTGTGGCGAATGGCGAAGCCCGAGGTCAGCAGGCAGTTGACCCGCGGGACATCCCCTTCGCGGACAATGTACCGATTGGCGTCCACTCGCTCTAGTCGGTGGGGTAGCGTCAAGATCGCCGCCCGTTCGTTCGGCTCAAGCTGGGCCCAAAGCTCCAGCTTGGTGACGAGTGGCCCTAACGACTGCGCCTTGTTCATCGAGCTTCGGACCTTTCCCCCCGGTACGAGTCTCGTCGATGAAAGACCGCACGCTGACTTCGTGCGCTAACCCGCCGCAGGACGTGGCGCTTTGATTTATGATAAACCACTGGTCGCAAAGTCGGAAACTTGGCTGTTTTCATAGCCATTTGCGCGCGACGTCAGGGTCGTTCAACCGCCCTCGACCGCCAGAATTCGATCGCAGCATCGGCGTCGAGCGCCCGCGCATAGTAAAATCCCTGTCCGCTTGCGCAGCCGAGCGCGGCAAGGGTCGTTGCGAGCTCGATCGTCTCGATGCCCTCGGCGGTGGTCGACATGCCAAGCGCCTCGGCCAGGCTCAGCACCGCGCGCACGATCGACACGCTGTCGGGATCGCTCATCATCGCGGTCACGAAGCTTCGGTCGATTTTGAGGACATCGATCGGCAGGCGCTGGAGATAGGCGAGGCTGGAATAGCCGGTGCCGAAATCGTCCATCGCGACGGTCGCGTCGAGCGCCTTCAGGGCCTCGAACACCCGCTTGGCCCGCGCCGGATCCTGGACGATCGAACTCTCGGTGAGTTCGAGCGACAGGCGCTTGCCGCTGAGCCCGGACGATCGCAGCGCACCCGAGACCATCTGCGCGATATCGTCGCGGGCGACCTGGATGGCTGACAGGTTGACGGCGACATAAAGCGGGAGTTCCCGTCCGACTGCCGCATCCCAACCGGTCAGTGTGTGGGCGGCGCGATCCATCGCCCAGCGCCCGAGCGAGAGGATCAGCCCGCTTTCCTCCGCGACCGGGATGAACTCCGACGGGCTGATTTCGCCGCGATCGGGGTGCGTCCAGCGCGCGAGCGCCTCGAACCCCGCGACCTGTCCCGACTTGAGGTTGATCAGCGGCTGATAGGCGAGCGTCAATTCGTCGCGGTCAAGTGCGCGGCGAAGCTCGGTCTCGATCGAAAAGCGCCGCCGCGCCGCGCTTGCTTCACTCGGCTCATAGACTTGCGGGCGGCCCGCTGTCTTGGCTTGCTTGACCGCGAATTGCGCGTTGCGGAACAATTCCTCGCTGTCCTGCCCGGGCTGCATCAACGCCACCCCGATCGCGCATTCCACGCGAATCTCGAGTTCGGAGAGACGGAACGGGGTCGTCAGGACGTGCTGGATGCGCTCCGCCGCAGCAAGCGCATCGTCCACGCCGCGGCGGATTCCGACGAGGACTCCGAACTCATTGCCCCCCGTGCGTGCGAGGACGTCGCCCGATCGCAAGGTCGACATCAGTCGGCGGGCGAAGGTGATCAGCAGTTCGTCACCGGCGAGGCTGCCCATGCTCTCGTTGATGCGGCTGAACCGGCGCAGGTCGACGACCAGCACGGCATGCTCGACGGGCCCGGTCAGGCCGCCGGCGTTCATCAGCCCGGCCTTCTCGATACTTTCGGTAAAGCCGAGGCGGTTGGGCAGCCCGGTCAGGCTGTCGCGCAGCATTTCGGCGCGAAGCGTACGCTCGGCGAGCACTTCGACCGTCCGATCGACCAGGCTGACCAGGCAGCGTGGACCGTAAGTCGGGCAAGGCGGGAGGGGCGCGAGCTTGATTCGGAAATGACGCGCCGAGACGCCTTCCCCGTCCGAAAAATCGAGTTCGCTCGCAGCGCCCGGGCTGCGCAGGAACTCGAGCATGAGGCTTGCAATGCGCATGTGGCTGCAGTTGCGAAAATCGCCGCTCGACATCGCCGCGTCACCCGTGGCCGCCGTCACGTCATCGAACCGGGAATTTCGATCAAGCAGCTTGAGCACGCCACTGGGGGTAAGCCCGACAATCGCCGCCGCGATAGGCAGCGCATTGAGCAGCATTCGGTCATCGCTGGACACAATCGTCCCGCTGGACGCGAACGCGTCGGGCGCGCCGGATCGTGCCGGACGGCGAGGGGCAGCAGCCTGCATTGCCAAGCGGTTACGCCGTATCGGTTAATTGTCCGTTTCCGACCGACGCGGGATCCTTGCGCCCTACCCAGCCACGCTACCTTGCCACGCGCGACCCCCGCTGCTAGGGGCGCGGCAACCCGGCGGGGGTGCGTGGTTTCGGCCGTCTGCGTCCCCATTCGTGCAGGGACAAAACTTCGTCTTGGAGCTTAACGCGCGTGGAGAATTCCGGCGGCATTCAGGCTAGCCTCGCGGGGCGCTACGCCACCGCTTTGTTCGGCCTTGCCCGCGACAATGCCCAGATCGATTCGGTGTCGCAGAGCCTCGAATCGCTGAGCAAGGCGCTGAACGAATCGGCCGATCTCAAGCGGCTCGTGTCGAGCCCGCTCGTCAGCCGCACCGATGCCGCCAAGGTCGTCGCCGCGCTCACGCCGACGCTCGCGCTCGACCCGCTCACCGCCAAGTTCGTCGGCGTCCTCGCC
>JALYIX010000306.1 GCA_030775565.1 Pseudomonadota bacterium
ATTGCTATTACGTCGACCGTAACGGCAACCCGATCTACGACTATAATACCCGTTGCTAGTGGTTTAGATGTTCCTGTTCAGGCGGGGTGGAAGCTCCCTTCCGCCTCGTCTAGCAGGAACAGCTGACCCTTGAAGATCGAGAAATGGCAGCCGTGGAGCGAGAGCTTCCCGGCTGCTTCTCGTTCCGCGACGAACGGAAAGGTGCGCAGGTTCGCGAGGCTCTGGCGAATGCCGGCCTCCTCGAGCAGCATCGCCGCATCGGGCCCCATGCCATGCTCGGCGACGATGGCTTCGCGTGGTCGCTCGAGCACTTGCATCCACTGCGCGATGAACCCGCCTTCGCCAGCTGCGGCGTCGGCAAATTGCCCCGTCAGCGAGGCCTGGATCCCGCCGCAGCGTTCGTGCCCCATGACGACAATCTCGGGGATTTCGAGCTGGGTCACCGCGAATTCGAGCGCTGCCGAGACGCCGTGGCGCCCACCGCCTTGCTCGAAGGGCGGGACAAGGTTGGCGACGTTGCGAACAACGAAGATCTCGCCCGGATTGGCATCGAAGATCGTTGCAGGGTCGGCGCGGCTGTCGCAGCAGGCGATGATGATCGCGGCGGGTGACTGCCCCTCGGCAAGCTCGCGCCAGCGTGCCCGTTCGCCGGCATAGCGCTCATCGCGAAAGCGGCGGTAGCCGTCGAGCAGTTGGCCGAACTGATTCATGCGGTGAAGCTCCCCGATATCGTGGGGTCGCGCCTAATCGCGGCGGGGAGGGGTGGCAAGCGCCCCCGCACATCGCTATCTGCGCAGCCATGAACTTGACCCTTCCCGTGCCGCCGACCGCGCCCCGTCAGCGCAAGCCCGACTGGATCCGGGTCAAGGCACCGACCAGCCAGGGCTATGCCGAGACCCGCCGGCTGATGCGCGAGCTAAACCTCGCCACCGTGTGCGAGGAGGCGGCCTGCCCCAATATCGGCGAATGCTGGACCAAGAAGCACGCCACGGTGATGATCCTCGGCGACACCTGCACCCGCGCCTGCGCCTTCTGCAACGTCAAGACTGGCATGCCGCGCGCGGTCGACGCGATGGAGCCGCAGCACACCGCCGACGCCGCCGCCGCGCTCGGGCTCGAACATATCGTCGTGACCTCGGTCGACCGCGATGACCTCCCCGACGGCGGCGCGAGCCAGTTCGTCAAGGTGATCGAGGCGCTCCGCCGGACCACGCCCAACACGACGATCGAGATACTGACACCCGATTTTCGCAACAAGCATGAGCGCGCGGTCGAGGCGATCGTCGCCGCGCGGCCCGACGTCTACAATCACAACCTCGAAACCGTGCCGAGGCTTTACCCGACGATCCGCCCGGGCGCGCGCTACTATGCCTCGCTGCGCCTGCTCGAAAGCGTCAAGCGGCTCGATCCGTCGATCTTCACCAAGTCTGGCGTCATGGTCGGGCTCGGCGAGCAGCGGCTCGAAGTCCACCAGGTGATGGACGACATGCGCTCGGCCGGGATCGATTTCCTGACCATGGGCCAATATCTCCAGCCAACCCCGCGCCACGCCACGGTCGAGGAGTTCGTTACCCCCGACGCGTTCAAGGCCTACGCCTCGATCGCCCGCGCCAAGGGTTTCCTGCTCGTCGCCGCTTCCCCGCTGACCCGCTCGAGCTACCACGCCGGCGACGATTTCGCGAAGATGCGCGATGCCCGCCGGGCGCAACTCGCAAAATCGGGAGCGGTGGTCGGCTAATGCCGCGCCACTCGGAAACGAAGCACCTGCCGTACAGCCAGGAGCAGCTCTTCGCGCTGGTCGCCGACGTCAAGCGCTATGCCGAGTTTCTGCCGTGGGTGGTCGCCGTGCGGGTTCGCTCGTCGAGTGAAACCGAGACGATCGCCGACCTCGTCGTCGGCTTCAACGCCTTCAAGGAGCGGTTCGCCAGCCGCGTGACGAAGCACGCTCCCGACCGCATCACGGTCGACTACATCGAGGGCCCGCTCAAATATCTCAAGAATGAATGGCGCTTCGAGCCCGCGGCAGACGGGGGGACCGACGTCCATTTCTCGGTCGATTTTGCGTTCAAGTCGCGCATTTTCGAGACGATTGCCGGCCAGATGTTCGACCGCGCATTGCGCCGCATGACCGGCGCGTTCGAAACCCGCGCGGCCGAACTCTACGGCAGCAACATCTCCAGCGCGCAAAGCGCCGCCTGAAGCCGCACCCCGCTGCGATCCTCATGTTCGAACAGCCGGCTGTCGGTGACGATGTCGGTCGGGTCGCCGCCGCGCATCGCCCGCGCGAACACCACTGTCCCGACCGGCTTGCCAGGCACCGCGCCGCCCGGTCCAGCGATCCCGGTGATCGACACGGCGAGGTCGGCGGTCGATTCGGTCAGTGCTCCCCGCGCCATCGCCCAGGCCGCGGCAATGCTGACCGCGCCGAACGTGTCGAGCACTTCGTTCGATACGCCAAGCTCGGTCACCTTGGCCTGGTTCGAATAGGTCACCCACGCTCCGTCGAATACGTCCGACGAGCCGGCAATCTCGGTCA
>JALYIX010000307.1 GCA_030775565.1 Pseudomonadota bacterium
CACGGAATGAAGCTTGTCCAGGCGGGGTAACAAACCGATCGCCAGAGCTTTGTAGTCCAGATCATCGGCTTACCCTCCAGAGCCGTTCGTCCCTATCCGGTGATTGAGCTGGGAACAGAGCAGGGAATTTCTGGAGCGTTCCAAAATTCTCGTTAAATTACAGCGCGATTTGGCGGATGGGGTGGGATTCGAACCCACGGTGAGCTTGCACCCACGACGGTTTTCAAGACCGTTGCCTTAAACCACTCGGCCACCCATCCGCGCCGCGGCGCTGTCCGCGGCTAGCGCGGGGAGGGCGGACAGTGCAAGTCGTGCGATGAACCGGCCTCGTCTCGGCGCGTTGGAGGCCGTAGCTTAGCGAACGAAGGAATGGGCTTGTTGCGAGTAACGGCAGTGCGGTGGAAGATGACGTGCGCGCTGCTCGGCCTCTTCTCGGGTCCGCTCGACGCGCAGCAGCGCGACCCGCTCGCGCCACTCCCCGAGCCGCTGCGCCCGGCGCTGATCAGTCCTGCGCCCGCGCTTCGGACACCGCCAGTGTTAACTATTCACCAGGGCATGCCGCCGATGGTCCTGCAGAGCGGCCAGATGGGTTTTGCCGCTTACAAGCAGTCGCTCGCCGCGCGCGCTCGGCGCGAGGGCATCGCCGACGCGACGATCGCCTCGACCATCCCGTGGCTGTCGCTCAACTCGCGGGTCATTCAGCTCGATCGCGGCCAGCCGGGCAATATCGGCAATCCCAACGCCACCCCGCCGTTTGCCCCCTATCGCCGCGACCATGTCACTGCCGACCTCATCCGCCGCGGCCGCGCGGTCTACGCCGCCAATTACGCGCGCCTCGCGGGGATCCAGGCGCGCACCGGGGTCGAAGCTTCGATCCCGATCTCGATCTTTGGCCATGAGACCAGTTATGGCATCGTCACCGGCGGGTTCGACCTGCTCGATGCGCTCGCCACGCTGGCCTACGAGGGACGCCGCCGGGAGCTGTTCGAAAGCGAGTTCGTCGCCGCGCTTCGCCTGCTCGACCGTGGCACCCCGCGCAGTCAGCTGCGCGGCAGCTGGGCCGGCGCCACCGGCTACCCCCAGTTCATGCCTTCGGCCGTGCTGCGCCTCGCGATCGACGGCGACGGCGACGGCCGCGCCAACATCTGGTCGAGCCAGGCCGACGCCTTCGCCTCGATCGGCAATTTCTTGAAGGAGGCGGGATGGAAGGCTGGGGTCCATTGGGGAATCGCCGTCCGCACGCCCTACGGGCTCAATCGATCAGCGCTTAGAAACGCTGAAGTCGCACCGCGTTGCCCGCGAGTGTTCGCACGCCACAGCAAATGGCTCACCATGCGCGAATGGCGCGCGCTCGGCGTCACCCCACTCGGCCGAACCCTCCCTGACGACGAACCCGCCTCGTTGCTCGAGCCTGACGGCCCCAACGCAACGGCCTATCTGCTCACCGCCAACTACCGCACCATCCTCGCCTACAACTGCTCGAATTTCTACGCGCTGTCGGTGGGCCTGCTCGCGGATGCGATCGCCGCGCGTTAAGGCTCGCATGGCGCGGAGTGGCGGGATAGAGGAGGGGCACAGTCCACTTGTCCCCCCGGGAGTCGCCCTTTGACCCGTGCCGTCCTGCTCGCCTCCGCCGCTGCCCTGACCCTGTCGAGCGCCGCCCCCGCCGCCGCGCCGCCCTACGAAACCCCGGCGCCCGTCGCCTACCTCATCGACCTGTCGTCGGGCGCCGAACTGCTCGCCAAGGACGCCGACCGGCGCATGCCGCCGGCCTCGATGGCCAAGATGATGGAGACCGAACTCGCGTTCGAGTTGATCGACAAGGGCCAGCTTTCGCTGAGCAAAATGTGCACTGTCCAGCCCGCGACCTGGCAGAAATGGCATGGCCCGGCAGCGGGTTCCACCATGTTCCTCTCACCCGGTGAGCAGGTCAGCGTCGAAAATCTCCTCCACGGCATCGTCACGTTGTCGGGCAACGATGCGGCGATCGTGTTGTCGGAATGCGTTGCCGGCACGGCCGACGCCTATGTCGCGCAGGAGAATGCGCTGGCCAAGAAGCTCGGCATCACCAACAGCTATTTCGGGACACCGAACGGCTGGCCCGACAATGACGTCACCATGGTCACCGCGCGCGACCTCGCCAAATTGGCTCGCGCCTCGATCGAGCGCCATCCGCAGCTCTACCGCAAATTCTACGCCCAGACCTCGTTCACCTGGGGCAAGACCTTGGGGTCCGGCGCCGACATCAAGCAGGACAACCGCAACCCGCTGCTCGGCCGCGTCGCCGGCGCCGATGGGCTCAAGACCGGCCACACCGAGGAGGCGGGCTATGGCTTCACCGGCTCGGCCGAGCAGAACGGCCGCCGCCTGATCGTCGTCCTTGCCGGAATGACTTCGACCAACCAGCGTATCGAGGAAGGGGTGCGGCTGATCAACTGGGGCTTCAACGCCTGGACCACCAAACCGCTCTACAAGGCCGGCTCGACGGTCGGCTCGGCCAAAGTCCAGCTCGGCTCGGCGAGCGAGGTCAGCCTCGTCACCCAGGGCCCGATCGCGCTGACCATGCCCGCCGGGCTCGGCAGCCAGATCAAGTCGACCCGCATCCGCTACAACGGGCCCTTGCAGGCGCCGATCGCCAAGGGCGCGCACGTCGCCGACCTCGTCGTCACCACCGACAATGGCCCGCAGGTGATGCCGCTCGTCGCCGGTGATGACGTCGGCCAGGCCGGCTTCTTCGCCCGCGCCTGGATCGGGCTCAAGCAATTGCTCGGAATGGCCTGACCCACCAGTGGCGAGGGGGCGGTTCATCAGTCTCGAGGGCGGGGAGGGGGTCGGCAAGTCGACCCAGCTCCGCGCGCTCGCGACGCTCCTCGGCGAGCGCGGGATCGAGGTCGTCACGACCCGCGAGCCCGGCGGAAGTCCGGACGCGGAAGCGATCCGCGAGCTGTTGCTGACCGGCGACGACGCGCGCTGGTCGCCGCGCGCGGAAGCCCTGCTGTTCGCCGCCGCCCGCGCTGACCATGTCGACAAGACCATCCGCCCGGCGCTCGCCGCGGGGAGATGGGTCATTTCGGATCGTTTCCTCGACAGCAGCCTTGCGTATCAGGGCGGCGGGGGCGGGCTCGGGATCGACGGGGTTCGCCAGCTTCACGCCTTTGGGAGCGAGGGATTCCTGCCCGATCGTACCCTCGTGCTGACACTCGGCGAAGGTGAGGGGGCTCAGCGTGCCCAAGCCCGCGACGGCGGCGCCGCCGACCGCATCGGCGGGCGTGACGCGAATTTTCACGACGCGGTCGAGCAAGCCTTCCGCTACATCGCCGCCGCAGAGCCGGAACGGGTACGGCTGGTCGACGCCTCTGGCAGCCCCGCCGACGTCACCACCCGCCTTGCCGCCGAGCTCGCCGACCTGTGGTAAGCCTCGAAGGCCAGGATCGCGCCATCGGCCGCTTCCGCGAGGCGCTCGATTCGGGCGCACTTCACCATGCCTGGTTGCTCGCCGGCCCCCGCGGCGTCGGCAAGGCGACCTTCGCCCGATTGGCGTCGACCCGCCTGCTCGCCGAAGCCGCCGGCCCGCACGTCTCGCTCCCCGGGATCGTGACGCCCGACGACCACCCGATCGCGCGCTATCTCGCCGCCGGGAGCCACCCCGACTTTCGCTGGGTCGAACGCGAATTGAATGACAAGGGCGATGCCCTCCGCCGCAACATCTCGGTCGACCAAGTTCGCAAGCTGGGCACCTTCTTCAACAGTACGACCTCCCTTTCTCCATGGCGCGCGGTGGTCATCGATAGCGTCGACGACCTTGAGCGCGAAGGCGCCAACGCGCTCTTGAAGATGCTCGAGGAACCGCCCGCCAACAGCCTGTTCCTGCTCGTCGCCCACAACCCCGGACGCCTCCTCCCGACGATCCGCTCGCGCTGCAGGAGGCTTGATTTCCAGACACTTGATGATGACGTCATGGCGTCGGTTCTCCACCGCGAACTGCCCCATGTGAGCGACGAGGACATCGCCCGCCTGATCCCGATGGCCGGCGGATCGGTCGGCCGAGCGCTCGGTTTTGCCGGACTTGACCTAGCCCCGCTCGAAGCCGCGGCGCTCCTCATCCTCCACGACGGTGACCCGACCAACGCGCGTCGCTCGAAGCTCGGGCAGGGCCTCACCGGCAAGGCCGGCGCCGACCGCTACGCCGCCTTCCTCCAGCTCGTGCCGAGCCTCATCGCCCGCGAAGCCCGCAACCTCGGCGGCGCCCGCCAGACCCGCGCGCTAGACGCCTATGCCAAGGCCCGCGAAACCGCCGCCGTCGCACAGCGCCTCTCGCTCGACCCGGCCGCGACCGCCTTCCAGCTCGGCACCATTCTCGCCTCGGTTGCTTGACGGGGCGCCCAGCGGCTAGGGCAGGGCGATGGCCGACCCCTATTATATCACCACCGCGATCAGCTATCCCAACGGCGCGCCGCACATCGGCCACGCCTATGAAGCGATCGCCGCCGACGTCATCGCCCGCTTCCAGAAAGCCCAGGGCCGCGACGTCCGCTTCCAGACCGGGACCGACGAGCATGGCCTCAAGATGGCCCAGGCGGCGCGCACCGAAGGCGCCGAGCCGCAAGCTTATGCCAACAAGATGTCCCTACGTTTCAAGGAGATGTGTGATACGTTGAATGTCGCATACGACCGCTTTATCCGGACTTCGGAGCCCGCCCACCACCGCGCCAGCCAGGCGATCTGGCAGGCGATGGAGGCAAACGGCGACCTCTACCTCGGCCGCTACGAAGGCTGGTACTCGGTCCGCGACGAAGCCTTCTATGACGAAAGCGAACTAACCGAAGGCGAGGGTGGCAAGCTGTCCCCGCAAGGAACCCCGGTCGAATGGACCGTCGAGGAAAGCTGGTTCTTCAAACTGTCCGCCTACCAGCAGAACCTGCTCGACCACTACGCCGCGCACCCCGAGTTCATCCAGCCCGACAGCCGCCGCAACGAAGTCCTCCGCTTCGTCGAGGGCGGGCTCAACGACCTCAGCATCTCGCGCACCAGCTTCGACTGGGGGATCAAGGTCCCCGGCCACGAGAAGCATGTCATGTACGTCTGGCTCGACGCGCTGACCAATTACCTTACCGGGCTCGGCTATCCCGACGGCGGCGAGCTGGTCGAGCGCTACTGGCCGGCCAACGTCCACCTCATCGGCAAGGACGTGGTCCGCTTCCACGCCGTCTATTGGCCCGCCTTCCTGATGAGCGCCAAACTCGCGCTTCCGAAGCAGGTCTACGGCCACGGCTTCCTGCTTAGCCGCGGCGAGAAGATGTCGAAGAGCGTCGGCAACGTTGTTGATCCGTTCGCGCTGGCCGAGCGGTTCGGAGTCGATGCGCTGCGCTATTTCCTCTTGCGCGAAGTCAGCTTCGGGCAGGACGGCAGCTACAGCGCCGAAGCCATCGTCAACCGCGTCAATGCCGAACTCGCCAACAGTTTCGGCAACCTCGCTCAGCGCAGCCTGTCGATGATTTTCAAGAATTTGGACGGGATTCTTCCTGCGGCCGGGGAACACGCAGACGACCAGGCTCTGCTCGCCACCGTTCGCATAGCCTGCCGCGAGACGCTGCCCGCCGAGTTCGAGAAATTCGCCTTCGCCCAAGGCCTCGAAGCCTGGATGGCCGCGGTGTTCGCGTGTAATGCCTATGTCGACACGATGGCGCCGTGGGGCCTCAAGAAGACTGACCCGGTGCGCATGGCGGCGGTGCTCGGCACGCTCGTCGCCGCGATCCGCGAACTGGCGCAAGCGGTCGCACCGGTCGTCCCTGCCTCCGCGTCGCAGATCATCGCCCTGATCGACAGCGGGGAAGGGGGGCAGCCGATCGCCCAGCCAACCCCGATCTTCCCGCGCCTTGAACTCGACGAGATCGAACCCGCGTGAGCCTGATCGACAGCCATTGCCACCTAAATTACCCCGGCCTCGCCGAGCGTCAGGGCGAAGTGCTGGCCAATGCACGGGCGCGCGGCGTGACCGGCTTTCTCAACATCTCGACCCGCCAGAGCGAATGGTCCGCGATCATCGCCACCGCCGAGCGCGAGCCCGATGTTTGGGCCACGATCGGCGTCCACCCGCATGAAGCCGACGCGCATCCCGACCTCGGCGCGACGGCGCTGGTCGAGGCGTCGGCGCACCCGAAGGTCATTGCCATCGGCGAATGCGGCCTCGATTATTTCTACGACAAGTCCGACCGTGCCGCGCAGCGCGAGCGCTTCGATGCGCACATTGACGCCGCCCGCCAGACCGGGCTCCCGCTGGTCGTCCACACCCGCAACGCCGAGGACGATACGGCGGAAATGATCGAAAGCGCGGTCAGGGAAGGGGGCGTGACCGGAGTCCTCCACTGCTTCACGAGCAGCGCCGACCTTGCGCGGAAAGCGCTCGACGCGGGCTTCTTCATCAGCCTGTCGGGGATCGTCACGTTCAAGAATGCCAAGGATCTGCAGCAGGTCGCCAAATTCCTCCCCGCCGACCGGATTCTGGTCGAAACCGACGCCCCGTTCCTCGCCCCGGTGCCCAATCGCGGCAAGACCTGCGAGCCCGCGTTCGTTGCGGACACTGCCGCCTTCGTCGCCAGTCTGCGCGGCGATCCGATCGAACAGCTCGCCGCAACCACGACCGCCAACTTCTTCAGCCTGTTCGGGAAAGCAGCCGCGTGAAGCTTCGCGTGCTGGGCTGCGGAACGTCGTCGGGCGTGCCGCGCATCGGCAATGACTGGGGCAGTTGCGATCCGGCCGAACCGAAGAACCGCCGCACTCGCTCGGCGCTGCTGGTCGAGAGTGGCGGCAAGCGATTATTGGTCGATTGTGGTCCCGACCTCCGCGAGCAACTGCTTGCCGCCGACGTCGCCGACCTCGACGCGGTGCTCGTCACCCACGATCATGCCGACCATCTCCACGGCCTCGATGACCTCCGCCAGGTCGCGCAGGCGAGGGGCCATGCCGTCCCGCTCCGAGCGCGCCCCGACGTGCTGGCGCGGATCGTCGACCGCTTCCGCTACGCTTTCAATGGCAATCCACTCTATCCGGCAGTGCTCACGGCCGAGCCGATCGAAGGCGATGACCACCGTTTCGGCGCCGCGCGCCTGCGCTTGGTCGATCAGCCCCACGGCCGCATCACCTCGCTCGGGCTGCGCTTCGACGAGGGCAACAAGTCAGTCGTTTATGCGATTGATTTCCATGACCTCACGCCCACCATGGCGAATCTCTATCAAGGCGCCGATCTGTGGATCTGCGACTGCCTGCGCCGGCGTCCGCATCCGACCCATGCCCATCTCGACGCCGTGCTCGGTTGGGCGCGCGAGCTCGGGATAGGACAGTTGCTGCTGACTCACCTTGATCATTCGATGGACTGGGCCGACCTATGCAGGACGCTGCCCGACTGGGCCGCGCCCGCGTACGACGGACTGGAGATCACACTCTAGATGACCAACGACCTGATGCTCGGCGGCCTTTATCTCCTGATGGCAATGATGCTCGTGGTCGGTTCGCTGATGTCGCGCCGCGAGCCGTTCGCCAACCTCGTCAAGATGGCCTTGATGTGGGTCACCATCTTCGGTGCCGGCTTCATCCTCTTCACATTCCGCGACAATCTCGGTTTCGTGGCGCAGCGCTTAAAGGCCGAAGCGCTCGGGACGCCAGTCGTCGAGGGCAAGACGGTGCGCATCCCGATGGCGATCGATGGCCATTTCTGGGTCGATGCGACGATCAACGGCGTGCCCGCCAAATTCCTCGTCGACAGCGGCGCGACCGTGACGACCATCGGCCGCGGCCTAGCGGCGAGCGCGGCGCTCGAGAACGACGAAGGCCGTGACCAGCTGGTCCGCACGGGCAACGGCATCGTCAAGGTTTCGGCAGCGCGCGCGCGCACGATCGAGGTCGGCACGATCGAGCGTGACAATCAACGCATCTATGTCGCCGACAATGACGACCTCAACGTCGTCGGGATGAGCTTCCTGTCGAGCCTCAAGCGGTGGAGCGTTGAAGGCCGCTGGCTGATCCTCGAGGCGTGAGGACCCCTTCGCATCAATCTGGACTTTACATAATGCATATTATCATACTTCAAACTTATCGACGTCCGGACCCCGTCCAAGGGCAAAGTTCGGGAACGTGAGCCTCGACCGCCTCGTCGCCATCATGGAGCGCCTGCGCGATCCGGTCACGGGTTGCGAGTGGGATAGCGTCCAGACCTTCGCCTCGATCGCGCCCTACACGATCGAGGAAGCGTATGAAGTCGCCGACGCGATCGAACGCAACGACATGGCCGACCTCGCCGACGAACTCGGCGACCTCCAGTTGCAGGTCGTGTTCCACGCCCAGATGGCATCCGAAGCAGGCCACTTCACCCTGGACGACGTCACCGCCCGCATCTGCGACAAGCTTGAACGCCGCCACCCGCACATCTTCGGCGACGCGGAGCATGGTGGCCATCACTTGTGGGAGCAGATCAAGGCCCAGGAGCGCGCCGCCAAGCCAGACAGCAGCGCACTCGCCGGAGTCGCGCTCGCGCTACCCGCGCTGGATCGTGCCGCCAAGCTTCAGAAACGCGCCGCACGCACCGGATTCGACTGGCCCGACGCGAGCGGTCCTCGGGCCAAGATCCTCGAGGAATTGGATGAGGTTGCGGAGGCTGAACCGGACGAACAAGCGGAGGAACTGGGCGACCTGCTGTTCGCCGTGGTCAACCTCGCACGCCATCTCAAGATCGACCCGGAAGACGCGCTTCGAAAAGCTAATCACAAGTTCGAATGCCGCTTCCGCGCGATCGAGACCGCACCTGGTTTTGCCGACCTGGACCTCGACCAGATGGAAGCCCTGTGGCAGGCCGCCAAGCGTGATCAGAGCGCCTGAAATCGCGCCCAATTCTCCGGGGATAATTTGACTGCAAGATGCATCGTCTCGCCCTCGCTGCGCTGGTCGAGCACCTCGCCGCGCGCATGAAGCCACGCCAGTCGATTGCCGTCGCCGGCGGACAGTTTGAGGCGATGGATCACCGACCCCTTCTGCAGCTGCTGGCTGATCGTTTCGCGAAGCGCCTCGACCCCCTCCCCATCGAGCGCCGACAGCGTCACGACATCTGGACGCCGCGCTGCCTCGTTGAGCAGTGCCGCACGCTCGTCGCCGTCGAGGAGGTCGAGCTTGTTCCAGGCCTCGAGCCGTGGCGGGGAGTCAGGCTCGTCGAGGCCGAGTGAGGCCAGCACCGTCGCAACGTCGGCCGCCTGGGCGTCACTGTCGGGATGAGCAATGTCGCGGACGTGGACGATGAGGTCGGCCGAGGCGACCTCTTCCAAGGTCGCGCGAAACGCCGCGACCAGCTCGGTCGGCAAGTCCGACACGAACCCGACCGTGTCGGACACGATCGCCTTGTCGTAGCCCGGGAGCCGGACCTCGCGCATCGTCGGATCGAGCGTCGCGAAGAGCAGGTCCTCGGCGAACACCGTCGCGCTCGTCATGCGGTTGAACAGGGTCGACTTGCCCGCATTGGTGTAGCCGACCAGCGCCACCACCGGCCACGGCGCGCGCTGGCGCCGGTCGCGGTGAAGTCCGCGCGTTCGCTTGACCTGGTCCAATTCCTTGCGGATCTTGGCCATGCGGTCGCGGATCTGGCGGCGATCGGCCTCGATCTGCGTCTCGCCCGGACCACCGAGAAAGCCGAAGCCGCCGCGCTGCCGCTCGAGGTGGGTCCAGCTGCGCACCAGCCGCCCGGCCTGATAATCGAGATGCGCCAGTTCGACCTGCATCCGCCCTTCGGCGGTGGCGGCGCGCTCGCCGAAAATCTCGAGGATCAGCCCGGTACGGTCGATCACCTTGGCCTTGGTCAGCTCCTCGATCGTCTTCTGCTGGACGGGAGTCAGCACCGCGTCGATCACGATCAGATGCGCGTCGGCGTCGCGGGCGATCTGGCCGATTTCCTCGACCTGGCCTTTGCCGAACAAGCTCGACGGACGAACCGCACGCAGCCGATAGGCCTTGCGCGCAACCACGTCGACGCCAATCGCCTCGGCCAGCCCGGTGGCTTCATCGAGCCGCGCCTGCGAGGAGCGCATGACCTTTTCGCCGACCCGCTCGGGAAGCACGATCAGCGCCTTCTCGCCGTGCGCAACCCCCTCCCCCTCGGCCCGGTCGAAGACGCTCAGCTTTCGTCTCCCGCGTCATCCTCCGCCTCGTCGGCGTCGTCCCCGTCGGCCGGATCCTCGCCCGACAGGTAGAGTGGCCGCTCGGGCTGGAGGGTCGACATCGCATGCTTGTAGACCAGCTGGACCTGCCCGCCGCGCTCGAGCAGCAGCGAGAATTGGTCGTGCCCGGCAATCGCGCCCTGCAACATCACCCCGTTGACGAGGAAGATCGTCATCGGCTCATGCTGTTTTTCCGCCGCGGCGAGGAAAATGTCCTGCAGCGTATTGGTGCGCTTGCCGACCGATTCCCGGGTCCCGCGATCGAGCCCGGCGAGCAGGTCGACCGGCACGTTGGCGGGCATGATCGTCGAGATACTGTGCTTGTAGACCAGCTGGCTCACCCCGTCGCGGCGGAGCAGCACCGAAAAGGCGTCGAACCAGGTCACGATGCCCTGAAGCTTGACCCCTTTCATCAGGAAAATCGTTACCGGCGACTTCGCGCGGCGTACCCCGTTCAGGAAATGATCCTGCAGCGAGAAGGACTTATCGGCCATTATTCGTCATCTTCCTTTTTATCGCCAAGTCCCAGAGCCTTGAGTTTGCGGTGAAGCGCCGAGCGCTCCATGCCGATGAACGAGGCGGTCCGCGAGATGTTGCCCGAGAATCGCCTGATCTGGATCTTCAAATATTCGCGCTCGAAGCTTTCGCGTGCCTCGCGGAGCGGGGAGCCCATGATCGCCATCGACGCCGTCGACACCCCCACGCTACCCTGCGCATCGGTGATTTCGGACGGCAGCAAGTCGACCTCGATTAGCGCGGCGCGGTCGCCGGGCGCCATGATCAAGGTGCGTTCGATGATGTTGCGCAACTGGCGCACATTGCCCGGCCAGTCGTGCGCTTGCAGCGCAGCAGCCGCTTCGGGCGACAGCGCCGGGGGCGGCACGCGACGCTCGGCGGCAAAGCGCGCGAGGAAATGGTCGACGAGTTCGGGGATATCCTCGCGCCGCTCCTTGAGTGACGGCATCCGTACCGGGACCACGTTGAGCCGATAATAAAGATCCTCGCGGAAGCGGCCCGCGGCGATTTCATCGGCCAGATTGCGCGAGGTGGCCGACAGGAAACGCACGTCGACCTTGACCGGGCGCTGGCCGCCGACGCGCGAATAGCTGGCGTCCGTCAAGACGCGCAGGATCTTGCCCTGCGTCGTCAGCGGCATGTCGGCGATCTCGTCGAGGAACAGCGTTCCGCCATGCGCCTGTTCGAGCAGGCCGGGGCGAGCGACGCCTTCCCTTTCGGTCCCGAACAATTCCTCCTCGACCCGGTCGGGGCTCATCATTGCTGCCGACAGGACGATGAACGGGGCGTTGGCGCGCGGGCTCCAATTATGGATGGTGCGCGCGGCGATTTCCTTGCCGACCCCCGCCGGGCCAGTGATCATCACGCGGCTGCCAGTCGGCGCAACGCGCTTCAAGGTCGCGCGCACGGTATTGATCGCGACTGACGAGCCGTTGAGTGTATCGTCCTGCCCGACGCGGACCCTCAGATCGGCATTTTCGCGGCGCAGGCGCTCGGTCTCGGTCGCACGGCCGACGAGGTGGAGCAGCCGCCCCGCCTCGAACGGCTTCTCGATGAAGTCGACCGCGCCTTCGCGCACCGCAGCGACCGCGGTGTCGAGATTTCCGTGCCCCGAAATCATGATCACGGGCAGGGTCGGATCGCGGCGCTTGACCTCTTCGAGGATCTGCAAGCCGTCGAGCCTCGAACCCTGGAGCCAGACGTCGAGGAGGAGCAACGAAGGCCGGCGCTCCTCGATCAAGTCGAGCGCTTCGGTCGAGTTGGCGGCGGTGCGCACGACATATCCCTCGTCTTCGAGCACGCCGGCGACCAGCTCGCGAATGTCGGCTTCGTCGTCGACGACGAGGACTTCAAGCGCCATTCAAATCTTCCCTATCATTAGCCAGATCGCCCGGCGACGCGAGCGCGGCGAGGCGGTCGGAGTCAAGCGCGATTCGAACGCGGGTCCCACCGCCGTCCCGGTCTAGAAATGCAATATCCCCAAGGTGTTCCTCGACGATCTTCTTGACAATTGCGAGCCCCAGACCGGTCCCCCGCA
>JALYIX010000308.1 GCA_030775565.1 Pseudomonadota bacterium
AAGCCACGAGACCGGTCCGGCACTGGTCGCCGCCATGGTCCAGGTGCGCGAAGCGGCGGGCCACGTCGCGGAGCGCGCGCGCGAGGCGATTTCCGCCGTCATCCCGGAGAGCGCAGCGCAACTTTCGGCCGCAGCTCGCGCAGCATTAGAGGCGGCGGTGCAGGCGACCGTCGCCGAGCAGCTGCGCGACGTCGAACGGGTTGCGGTCCGCGCGGTCGAGGCGGCGAGCGCGGCATCGGAGCGGTTGACGCGCCAGATGCTGACGATCGGCCAGTCGGCCTCGGCGCTGGAAGCGCATGTCGAACGCACGCAGGAGAGCCAGCGCCAGCACGACAGCGACGAATTCGCCAAGAAAGTCGCGCTGCTGATCGATTCGATGCATTCGGCCTCGATCGACGTCGGCAAGATCCTCAGCGACGAGGTCGATGACAAGAATTGGGCGGCCTATCTCAAGGGCAATCGCGGGGTGTTCACGCGCCGAGCCGCGCGGTTGCTCGGCGGCGGGGAAACCCGCGCGATCGCCGCGCATTATGAGGCCGATCCGGAGTTTGCCGCCTCGGTCAATCGCTATGTCGCGGATTTCGAGGCGATGCTCCGTCGCGTCATGGCCGAGCGCGATGGCGGGATCATGGCGGTGACGATGATGTCATCGGACGTCGGCAAGCTCTATGCGGGGCTCGCCCAGGCGGTGGAACGAAAGCGTTAAATCGCCAGTCTTGCGAGAGCGTGTAGGGCAGATCGTCGTCCCTTGCGCGAGGGACCAGGCCTGGCTCAGCCCGCGTCGCCATACAGGCGATGATAGAAGTCGAAGCTGTCGATTCCGACCCAGCCATAGACCCAGTTGAGGTCGTACAGCAGGAACAGCCCGCTCGCGATGAGCGCGGCGCGGGCGAGGTGGCGCGGAAGGCTGAACCGGTGCGGTGCGCTGTCGGCCTGGCCCGCGACCTTCGCCGTTCCCGCCTCCTCATCGGTCCTGACCCCGAACGACAGCGACACGAACGCCACTGCCACAAAGAACAGGAACCAGATCGCGATCGAGGCGGGGAGGCTCATCGCGCGCTCCTCAGGCTAGCTCGAGCAGGCTGACATCGACCTGCGGCTTCTTGCCCGTCCACAGCGCGGCACAGCGACGCACCGCGAGCCGTACCGCTTCGAGCGACTTGGCCGGGTCGGCGCCGGGGTTCCACGCCTTGGTCGCGGCATCGGCGGCGTCGGCGAGGAAATCGTCGAGGTCATGCTCGACCGGGATACCGAACGGGCGAACCAGCGGCGTGCCGGCGAGGCGACCGCCCTTGCCGACGCCAAGCGCCACGGTGATCATGCCGTCGCGCGAAATGCGGCGCCGGGCGTTGATCGTCGTTCCGTCGGCGGGGAGGATGACGTCACCGTCGAGGACGAGCCGCCCGACGCGCTCGTTGCCGATTTTCTTGGGGCCATTCGGCGCGAGGCGGATGACGTCGCCATTCTCCTGCTTGATCGCGCGCGGGATGCCGTTGGCGAGGCCCCAGCGGGCATGTTCGGCAAGGTGGCGCGGCTCGCCGTGGACCGGCACGAGGATCTCGGGCCGCATCCACTTGAACATCTGCGCCAGTTCAGGCCGGCCGGGGTGACCCGAAACATGGACGTGCGCCTGGCGCTCGGTGACGGTGAGGACGCCCAGTTCGCTGAGCTGGTTCATGATCCGGCCGATGGCGAGTTCGTTGCCGGGGATCTGCTTCGACGAGAAGATGACCGTGTCGCCCTCGCCCATCTTGAGTTCGTGCTGTCCGCCGGCAATGCGACCGAGTGCGGCGCGGGGTTCGCCCTGCCCGCCGGTTGCGACGATGAGGACCTGCTCGCGCGGCAGGCGCATCGCTTCGTCGAAGCGCACCGTCTCGGGGAAATCGAGCAGGTAGCCGGTCGATCGCGCGACCTTGAGGATGCGGTCGAGGCTCCGCCCGGCGACGCACACGGTGCGCCCGGCCTCGGCGGCGACACGGCCGATGGTCGACAGGCGCGCGGCGTTCGACGCAAAGGTCGTGACGAGGATACGCCCCTTGGCGCGAGCGATTTCCTGCGCAAGCCCGGCGGCGACGCTCTCTTCGCTGCCCGAGGCTTCCTCGTTGAAGACGTTGGTCGAATCGCACACCAAGGCGAGGATGCCCTCGTCGCCGATCTTGGTCAGCGTCTCGGATGAAGCCGGGTGGCCGAGCACCGGAGTCTCGTCGATCTTCCAGTCGCCGGTGTGGAAAATCTTGCCGTACGGCGTTTCGATAAGAACCCCGTTGCCCTCGGGGATCGAGTGGGCGAGCGGGACGTAGGTGATCTTGAACGGCCCCAGCTCGACCGAGCCGCCGCGCTTGACCGTGTTCAGCTTGACCTGCCCCGACAGCCCCTCTTCCTCGAGCTTGCCCGCGATCAGCCCGGCGGTGAACGGGGTCGCGTAAAGCGGCACCTTGAGGTCGGCGGCGAGATACGGGAGCGCGCCGATATGATCCTCATGACCGTGCGTCAGGACGATGCCGACAAGGTCCTTGCGGCGCTTTTCGATGAATTCGAGGTCGGGGAGGATGAGGTCGACCCCGGGCGTGTCGCCATCGGCAAAGGTCAAGCCCAGGTCGAGCATGATCCACTTGCCGTCGCAGCCATAGAGATTGACGTTCATGCCAATTTCGCCCGAGCCTCCCAATGCGAGGAAAATCAATTCTTTACCGGGGGTCATTTGCGGGCTTTCTGGGCGAGCAGGGCAAGGCCCTGGATGGTCAAATCGGGCAAGATCACGTCGAATGCATCGGTGTGCTGGTCGAACAGGGTCGCGAGGCCGCCGGTGGCGAGGACGGTCACCGGACGGCCGATCTCGGCCTTCAATCGTGCGACCAGCCCCTCGATCATCGCGACATAGCCCCAGTAGATGCCCGTCAGCATCTGCGCTTCGGTGGTGCGACCGATGACGCTGGTGTCGGCCGGCGCCTCGATCGCGATGCGCGGGAGCTTGGCGGCGGCGGCGACCAGTGCGTCGAGGCTGAGGTTGATCCCGGGCGCGATGATCCCGCCCTTGTAGGCTCCGCTGTGATCGACGACTTCGAAGGTCGTGGCGGTGCCGAAGTCGATAACGATGAGATCACCAGGATGGTTGGCGTGCGCGGCAATGACGTTGAGCGCGCGGTCGGCACCGACGCTGCCCGGTTCGTCGACGTCGAGCACGATTCCATAGGGCGCGCTGTCGGTGCCGGCGACCATTGGGGTGATCTTGAAATATTTCTCGCTGAGCACGGTAAGATTGTGGAGCGCGCGCGGGACGACGGTGGCGATAATGACTTCGGTGACGTCGGCGCGCGCGAAATTCTCGAGTTCGAGCAACTGGTGAAGCCACACGGCATATTGGTCGGCGGTGCGGCGCGGGTCGGTTGCGATGCGCCAGCGCGCGCGGATCGTCCGCGTCTCGTCGACCAGAGCAAAGACGAGATTGGTGTTTCCGGCATCGACGGCAAGCAGCATGCGCGCGCCCTAGCGAGATATGGCGCGCAAGGCGAGCGAAACGCTAGCCGAGCGCGACGTCGCCTGCCCTGACCGTCTCCACCCGCCCATCGCCGAGGCGGAGGCGGAGGGCGCCGTCGGGGTCGAGGCCTTCAAAGCGACCCGAGAGACTGTGGCCGGGGCGGTCGTGAACGGTGAGCGGGGTGCCCGGTGGATGGGCGCGGGCGAGCCAGGCGTGGGCGAAGGCGTCGGGGCTGGCGTTGCGCCACAGGGCCAGCATTCGCGCCATGCTTGCGGCGAGGAGCGGGGCGAAGGCTTGCGGGGTGATGTTCGCGTGGGCGACGAGTGAGGCAGTGGTCCGACCTTCGATCAGCGGAGCGGCCGCGAGATTGACTCCGAAGCCGGCGACGATGCGGTCACCGGTGCGCTCGAGGAGGATGCCGGCGAGCTTGGCGCCCCCCAGCAGCAAGTCGTTGGGCCATTTGAGGAGCAGGGGCGCACCAGGAGCGGCAGCGTCGAGCGCCTCGATCAGGGCGAGGCCGCAGGCGAGCGAGAGGGTTGGCGCGGGCGGATCGCGGGGCTGGAGCTGGACCAGGGTCGAGCCTGAGAAATTGCCCGTTGGGGCATCCCACGAGCGGCCCTGGCGGCCCCTGCCCTCGTCCTGCGCCAGCGCGACCAGCCAGTCGCCCTCCACCGCGCCGATATCGCCGAGCAGCGCGGAGTTGGTCGAACCGATCCGCTCGACGATCCGGATGCGGGTCAGAAGAGACTGCTCGCAGCGTTGCCGGTGAGGCGGCTGAGCGGGCCGATCAGCAAATAGCCGACGGGGGAGATGAACAGCGCGGCAAGCCCGATTAGCGCGCCTTCGAGCGGGGCGCGGACCCTGCCGAGCGGCGCACCGGGGGCGTCGAAGTAGAGGATTTTGACGATCTTGAGATAGTAATAGGCGCCGACGACGGTGCCGAGGATGCCGATCACCGCGAGCCACAGCAGCCCGCTGTGGACCGCCGCGATGAACACCTGCAGCTTGGACCAGAAGCCGAGCAGCGGCGGGATGCCGGCGAGGCTGAACATGAAGATCGCGAGCGCGGCGGCGAGGCCGGGGCGCGACTGCGACAGGCCGGCGAGTGCGGACATCTGCTCGAGCGGCTCGCCCGCCTCGTCCTTGAGGCGGAGGACGCAGAGGAAGGCGCCCAGCGTCATGACGATGTAGACCGCCATGTAGAACAGAACGGAGCTCGCGCCCTGCAGCCCGCCGGCGGCGATGCCGATGAGCGCGAAGCCGACGTTGTTGATCGACGAGTAAGCAAGCAGCCGCTTGATGTTGGTCTGACCGTACGCTGCGATCGCGCCGAGCAGGATCGAGGCGAGCGCGACGACGATCACGATCTGGCGCCACGCCTCGATCGCCGGGCCCAGCGCGCCGAAGCAGACGCGGGTGGCGAGGAGGACGGCGGCGACTTTCGGGGCGGAGGCGAAGAAGGCGGTCACCGGGGTCGGCGCGCCCTCATAGACGTCCGGAGTCCACATGTGGAACGGGACCGCGCTGATCTTGAAGGCGAGCCCGGCGAGGAGGAAGACGAGGCCGAACAAGAGGCCGAGCGAGTGGACCCCTTCGCGCGCGAAGGCGCCGGAAATGCCGCTGAAATCGGCCGTGCCCGTAAAACCGTAGAGCAGCGAGATGCCGTAGAGCAGGATGCCCGAGGCGAGGCTTCCAAGGACGAAATATTTGAGCCCCGCTTCGGCCGAACGCGCGTCGCTTCGGCGGTAGGAGGCGAGGACGTAGGCGGCGAGGCTCTGCAGCTCGAGCCCGACGTAGAGCGTGACGAGGCTCGTCGCCGAGACCATCACCGCCATGCCGACCGCCGAGAACAGGATCAGTACCGGATATTCGGCGCCATGCTCGGTGTGGCCGTCACCCCCGGCGAGCTCGGCGAACCAGCCATGCGCGCCGATGATCGCCACCGCCGCGCCGAGGAAGATCAGCAGCTTGCCGAACGCACCGAAGCCGTCGGCCTGGATCATCCCGCCGAACAGTGGGCCCTCGGTCTGGGCAGGGCCGATCAACATCACCGTCGCCGCGACGAGCAGCGCGACCGCGCCACCGCTGGTGATCCGGCCCGGGCGGCGGACAAAGGCGGCAACCAGCATCAGGATGATCGCGCCGGTGGTCAGCGTCAGTTCGGGAAGAAGCGGCCGGAAAAACATCAGTGCGCCTCGGCTGCGGGAACTGCGACAGGCTTGCCGGCGGTGAGATGCGCGTCACCCGCGGGCGCGGCTCGCTCGATGCGGGTCAGCAGGCGGCCGACATCGGCGCGCATCGGCTTGAGGAAGCTCTCGGGATAGACCCCCATCCACAACACGACCGCGGCGATCGGGGCGAGTAGCCACCATTCGCGGTTGTCGAGGTCGGGCATCGCCGCGGCGTCGGCGTTAACCGAAGTGCCGTAGGCTATCCGCCAGTAGAGATAGAGCATGTAGGCCGCCCCGAGGATGATCCCGGTGGTCGCGACGACCGCGCCCCACGACGAGGCGCGATAGGTACCGGTGAGGCTGAGGAATTCGCCAACGAAGCCGCTCGTACCGGGGAGCCCGACGCTGGCCATGGTGAACAGCATGAACAACAGCGCATAGCCCGGCATGTTGTTCGCGAGGCCGCCGTAGCGCGCGATCTCGCGGGTGTGGAGCCGGTCGTAGCTGACGCCGACGCACAGGAACAGCGCGCCCGAGACGAGGCCGTGGCTGAGCATCATCAACAGGCCGCCCTCGAGGCCCTGCGTGTTGAACACGAACAGCCCGGCGGTGACGAAGCCCATGTGCGCGATCGACGAGTAGGCGATCAGCTTCTTCATGTCCGACTGCACCAGCGCGACGAGCGAGGTGTAGACCACCGCGATACCGCTCAGGATGAACACGAGCGGCAGGAACTGCGCCGAGGCTTCGGGGAACATCGGGAGCGAGAAGCGGATGAAGCCGTAGCCGCCCATCTTGAGCAGCACGCCGGCGAGGATCACCGAGCCCGCGGTCGGCGCCTGGACGTGGGCGTCGGGCAGCCAAGTGTGAACCGGCCACATCGGCATCTTGACCGCAAAGCTGGCGAAGAAGGCGAGCCACAGCCAGGACTGGAGCGACGGGGCGAAGTTGTAGGCCATCAACGCCGGGATGTAGCTGGTGCCCGAAATGCCGATCATGACCAGCATCGCGATCAGCATCAGCACCGAGCCGGCGAGCGTGTAGAGGAAGAATTTATAGCTCGCCTTGATCCGCTCGGCGCCGCCCCAGATGCCGATGATGAGGTACATCGGGATGAGGCCGCCCTCGAAGAAGATGTAGAACAGCAGCAGGTCCTGCGCCGCGAAGACGCCGATCATCAGCGCCTCCATCAGCAGGAACGCCGCAATATATTCCGGCACGCGCTTCTCGATCGCGCGCCACGAGGCGCCGATGCAGATCGGCATGAGGAAGACGCTGAGCATGATCAGCATCAGGGCGATGCCGTCGATGCCGAGCGACCAGCCGAGCGAGTTTCCGGCGAGCGCGACATGCTCGACGAACTGCCACTGCGGCCCGCCGGGGACATAGGCGCGCCACATCAATATGCCGAGCAGGAGGTCGGCGAGCGTCGCGCCGAGCGCGATCCATCGGGCGCTGGACGCATTGACGAACAGCACAACGACCGCCGCGACGAGCGGGATCGCGATCAGGAGGGAAAGAATGGGCAGGCTCACTGCGCCCACCACATCGCCCAGCTTGCCGCGCCGATCAGGCCGAGCAGCATGATCAGCGCGTAGCTGGTGAGATAGCCCGACTGGAACCGGGTCGTGACGCGATTGCCGACCCCGACCAGCGCGGCGGCACCGTGCGGCCCGAAGCGATCGATCGTCTGCTCGTCACCGCGGTGCCAGAAAAAGCGGCCGATGGCGAACGCCGGACGGACAAAGATCGCGTCGTACAATTCGTCGAAATACCATTTGTGCATGAGGAAATCGTGCAGCCCCGGAAGCGTCGCGACGAGGCGGCCGGGCGCGCCCGGA
>JALYIX010000309.1 GCA_030775565.1 Pseudomonadota bacterium
CTCCCGCCGCGGTCAGATTTCGTTATGGAAAGAAGAAGCCAATGTTCGCAGTCCTGCGCACGGGCGGCAAGCAATATCGCGTTGCCCCGGGAGACAAGATCGTCGTCGAGAAGCTCGCCGGCAATGCCGGTGACCAGATCTCGCTGACCGACATCCTGCTTGCCGGCGAAGGCGCCGACTTCAAGTCGCTCGACGGCCTCACCGTCGCCGCCGAGATCATCGCGCAGGCGAAGGCCGACAAGGTCACCGTCTTCAAGAAGCGCCGCCGCCACAACTACCGCCGCAAGGCCGGCCATCGCCAGCAGCACACCATCCTGCGCATCGTCTCGATCGGCGACGCCAAGGCCGAGAAGAAGGCCCCGGCCAAGAAGGCTGCTGCCGAGGCCGCGCCGGCCCCCGCCGCGACCAGCGAAGCTCCAGCCGCCGAAGCCAAGGCACCCGCCAAGGCTCCGAAAGCCGCCAAGCCGGCCGCGGAGACCTCGACAAATGAGGCAAAGCCCGCTAAGGCCGCGCCCAAGAAGGCTGCTCCCAAGGCCGCCAAGAGCGACGAGAAGTAATCAGTCATGGCACATAAGAAAGCAGGCGGCTCGAGCCGCAACGGGCGCGACTCCGAATCGAAGCGCCTCGGCGTCAAGAAGTTCGGCAGCGAAGCCGTTCGCGCCGGCAATATCATCATCCGCCAGCGTGGCACGCGCGTCTATCCGGGCGCCGGCGTCGGCATCGGCAAGGATCACACCCTCTTCGCGCTTACCGACGGCCGCGTCTCGTTCAAGAACGGGCGCCAAGGCCGCAAATTCGCGTGCGTAGACGCGATCAATATGCCGGCGGAGGCGCAGGCAGCAGAATAGGGATCGGTCACGAACAGGCTGCTCCCATGAGGGGGTGGCTCCATCGGTGACCGGATTTCCGGAATCCAAAGGGAGAAGAGGGCACCCCCCTCCTCTCCCTTTTTTTTATCTTCTCCCGAAACTGTCACGCGGCCCCGCTAGGGCCTCGCCCAAGGAGAAGATCGATGTTCGCAAGAACGCCAAGACTGCTATTGAGGCCCGGCTGGACCGAGGACGCCCCGGCGCTTGCCCGCGCGCTTCGCGGCGAGGCCCGCAGCGCCAATGCGCTCGATGACGCGCTGGCCGATGCCGAGGCGTTCCTCGCCGAGCCGAGCGACCTCACCCTGCCGCGCTTCCTGGTCACCCTGCGCACCGGCGACGCGCCGCTGGTCATCGGCACTTGCGGGCTGACGCGCCGCGCTTCGGGACGGGTCGAGTTCGGCTGCTGGATCGAGGAAGCACAGCGCGACCGCGGCTATGCGACCGAGGCCGGCCGCGCCCTGCTCGACATCGCCGCAACGCTTGGGCTCGCGCACGTCGAAGCCTCGCACTTCGTCGACCACCTGGCGTCGGGCCGCCTGCTCGAAAAGCTCGGTTTCGCTCCCACCGGGATCAGCGCGCCGCGCTATAATTGCGGGGTCGGCGCCGACGTCAACGCCCGGCTGATGCGCGTGGCGCTCAAGACCGAGCGGGAGACGGCGGCGCTGGCGGCCTAGGCCGCCTTGGCCTCGTTCGCCGCGATCAGGTCGCGGTCGTCCTCGTTCCACGGATGAAAGCCGGGCAGGAAGAATTGGAGCCAGGCGCTGAAGATCTTGCGCATCATCCCGGGGCGAACCCACATGTACCACAGGAGGTGCGACCAGGCCCTGGGTCCGGTGATCCCGTCCTGCCGCAGCAGTTCGAGCGCGCCGGCGGTGCGGTCGACGATGAAGTTGCGCGTGACGAGCATCATGACCTTCGCCTTGACCGACCAGCGCTTGCGGCGCGGCCATGCCTTGGTCGCATGGAGCCAGGTGTCGTAGGCGACGCCCTTGTGCTCGATCTCCTCGGTCGCGTGCCACCGCCACAGCGCCGCGCTCTCCGGGTCAGCCCCCGCGAGATGGCGCGGGTCGGCGAGCAGTTCGTGCGCCAGGATCGCGGTGAAATGCTCAAGCGCCATGGTCGCCGCAAGGCTCGCGATCGGCGGGCGCGCCTTGGTCAGGTCGAGCCGCTCGCGGACGCACTGTTCGAGCGGCCCAAGGTCATAGCCCGCATCGGCGGCGCGGCGGTTGAAGGCGAGATGTTCGCGGCTGTGGATCACTTCCTGCGTCGTGAACGCGCGAATCTCGCTGGCAAGTGGTTCCGGAGTGCCGTCCCTGAAATTCCGCACACTTTCGACAAAAAAGGCTTCGCCGATCGGAAAAGTCGCGGACAATGCATTATACACTGCCGAAGCATAGGGATTGCCGCCATGCCACCAGCGCGTCATCGCCTCGCCGCGCCCGAACCGTCGGTCGCGCGGCGTGATGCTGAGGTCGGCGGGGGTCGGGGTCGCGGCAGTGATTCGAGCGGGGGCGTTCATGGGCGCAATCCTGGAGAGGTGATTCTTCCGTTATAATTACTGACACCAATGTCAACAGTTTTCTGGTTGATGGCGCCGTGCGCGATGTCCGAGGAGTTTGCCCAATTCCTCCCATCGGCTACACCGCCGGCATGCTCCGCCGCCGCCTCTCCCCCGACGACGCCCGCTCGGCCGCGGTCGAGGCCGCCCATGCGCTGCTGATCGAGGATGGCGCCGCGGCAATCACGTTGAAAGCGGTCGCGCAGCGCGTCGGCCGGACCCACGCCAATCTGCTCCATCATTTCGGTTCGGCCGCCGGACTCCACCGCGCGCTGGCCGAGGAAATCGCCCGCCGCGTGTCGGCCTCGATCACTGCCGCGATCGCCAGCCGCCGGCGCGGCGAGGCGACACCGCGCGATGTGGTCGATGCGATGTTCGACGCCTTCGCCCGCGACCGGGTGGGCGAGCTGATCGGCTGGATCGCGCTGACCCGCCAGCGCGAGGCGCTGCTGCCC
>JALYIX010000310.1 GCA_030775565.1 Pseudomonadota bacterium
CTGTGGGACGCGGCGCTCACCGAGCTGGGGGGCCAGATCGACGTGCTGGTCAACAATGCCGGGGTGTTCGAAGGGGTCGCCGAGGACGCACCCGACGCGGAATGGCACGCCGTGTGGGGCCGCACGCTCGGCATCAACCTCCAGGCCAGCGCCGACCTCAGCCGACTCGCCCTCAACCATTTCCGCGCGCGTGGCGGCGGCGGCCGCATCGTCAACGTCGCCAGCCGTGCCGCCTATCGCGGCGATTCGCCCCAGCACTGGCATTATGCCGCATCGAAGGCCGGCATGGTCGGCATGACCAAGTCGATCGCCCGCGCTTATGCCCGCGAAGCGATCCTCGCCTTCGCGGTCTGCCCCGGCTTCGTCATGACCGGAATGGCCGAGGAGTATCTGGCGACGCGTGGCGGCGACCAGGTGCTGGCCGACATCCCCTTGGGCCGCGTCGCCGATCCGGCCGAAATCGCCGAAACCATCCGCTGGCTTGCCACTGACGCGCCGCCAAGCGCGACCGGCGCGGTGATCGACGTCAACGGGGCCAGTTTCGTCCGCTGACCGTCACCCCGCCGCCGCACCGTAAAACCCACAGGGTTTCGCACGCGCCAGACGGGCGCCATGGTCGACGCACTCCTTGCACTCCACGCAGATGGAGCGGGAGAGGATGCTTTTCATGACGATCTCGACGCCGGGCTTGTCCACCACTGCGCAGAACCAAAAGTTGCTCGCCAACGCGCGGCGGCTCGTCGAGCAAGCGCTGGCGCTGCTCGACCGGGGTTCGTTCGATCTCAGCCTTGCCGCCCAGCTGCAGGACTCGCTCGACCGGATCATTTCCGCCGGCGCGGCCGCCGAGCTTCGCCCCGCCGCCTGACCCCGGGCGGGCGCTTGCACGCGACTTCGCGCGCGCCTTTGCTATAGGCCCCTGCGACTCAGGGGAGACGATCGAGATGAGCTGGCGCGTGACGCTTGCCTGCACCCGCGCCGAGGCCGAAGCGCTGCCCGACGCGGACGACCTGTTCGCATTCAGCGACGCCCCGCCGGTGCTCGTCGCCGACGAGCCCGATCCGCACCGGCCCGACGACTGGCGCCTCCATGCCTATTTCGACGAGCAGCCGACGACGCAGGAACTGATCCTGTTGCGCCGCCTCGCCAAGGGCTCCGATCCCGAGCTCGAGCATCTTGGCGAAACCGATTGGGTAACGCTCAGCCAGGCCGGGCTCGAACCGATCCGCGCCGGGCGCTTCTTCGTCCACACGCCGACCCACCGCGAGGCCATCCCGGCCGGTGCGACGGCGTTCGAGATCGATGCCGGGCTCGCCTTCGGCACGGGCCAGCACGACACGACCGCTGGCTGTCTTGCCGCGCTTGACCGGCTGGAAAGCGCGGGCGAAACCTTTGCCAACATCGCCGACATCGGCACCGGCACCGGCCTGCTCGCCTTCGCCGCGCTGGCGCTATGGCCCGAGGCGAGGGGCATCGCCACCGACATCGACCCCATTTCGATCGACGTCACTCGCGACAATGCCGCGATCAACCGCGTCAAGCTCGGCCACGCCCCCGGCGAGCTCCTCCTCGCGGTGGCGGATGGGATGGACCACCCGCTGCTCACCGCCCGCGCCCCGTTCGACCTGCTCATCGCCAACATCCTCGCCGGCCCGCTGATCGCGCTCGCCCCCGCCTTCGTCACCGCCGTCACACCCGGCGCCACGCTGATCCTCGCCGGCCTGCTCGACACCCAGGCCGACGCAGTGACCGCCGCCTATCGGGCGCAAGGCATGACCATCGCCGAGCGCGGCGTGGGCGAATGGTGCGTGCTGGTCCTGACCGCCCGCTGACCCCGGCCGGTTGCCGGCTTGATCCAAATCATATATTCCACCCGACATCTTGCTCCGGGGGGAAGTCATGGCGACAGTGGGATTGAAGCCGCGCGGCGGGTCCGCACGCGAAGAGCGATTTTTCCTTAACATCGCCATCGCCATCGCCCTGATCATCGTCGCAGGCTTCTCGACCCAGCTCGCTGCGGGCCGCTCGACCTTCCATTCGCCGCTTCTCGTTCACGCCCATGCGATCGTCTTCATGGGCTGGATGACGCTGTTCCTGACCCAGAATATCCTCGTCGCAACGGGGCAGCAGGCGCGCCACCGCCAGCTCGGCTGGATCGCCACCGGCTGGATGGCGGCGATGGTCGTGCTCGGCTGCTGGGTGACGGTGGCGATGGTCCGCCGCGGGCAAGTACCGTTCTTTTTCCGCCCGACCAATTTCCTCGTCTTCGATCCGCTCAGCCTGCACGCCTTCGTCGGCCTCAGCAGCGCGGCGATCGTCATGCGTCGCCGGACCGACTGGCATCGCCGGCTTCATGTCTCGGGCATGGCGTTGCTGCTCGGCCCGGCCTTCGGCCGCCTCCTGCCGATGCCCCTGCTCGCGCCCTATGCC
>JALYIX010000311.1 GCA_030775565.1 Pseudomonadota bacterium
CCGCCGAAGCCGCCGGTCTCCTCGTCGCCGAACCAGACCACGCGGATCGTGCGGCGCGGCCGGCCGGGCGCGTCCATGACCAGCTTCGCCGCCGCGGTCGTGATCGCGATCCCGGTGCCGTCGTCGATCGCGCCGGTGCCCAGATCCCAACTGTCGAGATGCCCGCCGATCAGGACGATTCCCGCCTTGGGGTCGGTGCCCGGCACCTCGGCGACGACGTTGCCGGACGTGCGCGGACCGACGACGGTCGGGGTCAACGTCAGGTGCATCGTCACCGGCTTGCCGAGCAACAGCATGCGTTCGAGATTTTCCGCATCCGCCACCGACAGGGCGGCGGCGGGGATCGGCGCGACGCCCGCGGGGAAATTCGTGACGCCGGCATGCGGCCCACGGCCGTGATCCGTTCCGATCGATCGGATGACGATCGCCGCCGCCCCCTTCTTCGCGGCGATGCCCGGACCGACGAAGCGCGCCGCACCCTGGCTGCCATAGCTCGACCCGTCCTGCGTTGGGGCCATCTGGTTGGACACGAACGCGATCTTGCCGGTCAGGCTCCCGTCCGGGACGGCCATCAGCTCGGGCAGCGTATGGAAATAGGCGACGGGCAGCGTCAGCCCCGCCGCCGGCGTCGCGCCCGAATTGCCGAGCGCAGCGATCCGCAGCGCCTGCGGATAGGGCGCGACGATCTCGGCCTGGCCCTCGCCGCGCAGCCACACCGTGTCGAGCCGATAGGGTTCGACATGCACGTTCCTGAACCCCAGCGCCTTCAGCCTGGCGACCGCCCAGGTCCGCGCCCGCGTCTCCGCCTCGGTGCCGTCGAGCCGCGGACCGACTTCGGTCGTCAGCCCCTGGACGATCGCGAAGGCGGTGTCGTCGCCCATCGCCTTGTCGCGCAGCGCCGCCACCTTGGGATCGACCGCGACGGCGACCGGGGCAGGTCGCTGCGCGAGCGTGGGGGTGGCGATCGTCGCGAGGCCGAGCAGGGCGAGGTCGAGGCGCTTCATGGGTCACTCCCGTCGGGAAAAGAGCCGCCTTGGTAGGGGGTAATCGCGAGATCAGGCAAGCGCCGTCGGGCCGCCGCCGCAAGGGTGGCGTTCGCGCCGGCGGCTCGCTACATGGCGTGCCATTCTCCAGCCCCCCTCTCCAGGAGCGCGAGCCCCAACATGGCCGTCCAATATACCTATGTCATGAAGGGTCTGTCCAAGACCTTCCCGGGCGCGAACAAGCCCGTTCTCAACAACATCCACCTGCAATTCATCCCGTCGGCGAAGATCGCGATCATCGGCCCCAACGGGTCGGGCAAATCGACGCTGATGAAGATCATGGCCGGGATGGACCCCGATTTCGTCGGCGAGGCCTGGGCCGCGGACGGGATCAAGGTCGGCTATCTGGCGCAGGAGCCGCAGCTCGATCCGTCCAAGGACGTGATGGGCAACGTCAAGGACGGCGTGCGCCCGGTCGCGGATCTGGTCGATCGCTTCAACGCGATCTCCGCCGAGATGGGCGATCCAAAGGACGACACCGATTTCAACGCGCTGATGGAGGAGATGGGCGACCTGCAGGCCAAGATCGACGCGGTCGACGGCTGGGCGCTCGACAGCCAGCTCGAACAGGCGATGGAGGCGCTGCGCTGCCCACCCGGCGAGGCGCCGGTCACCAACCTGTCGGGTGGCGAGAAGCGCCGCGTGGCGCTCTGCAAACTGTTGCTTGAAAAGCCGGAAATCCTGCTGCTCGACGAACCGACCAACCATCTCGACGCCGAAAGCGTCGCGTGGCTGGAAAACTACCTGAAGGAATATACCGGCAACGTCATCCTGGTGACGCACGATCGCTACTTCCTCGACAATGTCGTGAATTGGGTGCTCGAACTCGATCGCGGGCGCTATTACACCTACGAAAGCAACTATTCGGGCTATCTGGAGAAGAAGGCCAAGCGGCTCGAGCAGGAAGAGCGCGAGGAACAGGGCAAGCAGAAGGCGATCGCCGACGAACTCGCTTGGATGCGCCAGACCCCCAAGGCGCGCCAGACCAAGTCCAAGGCGCGCATCCGCGCGTTCGACGAGCTGATGGAGAAACAGGAGAACCGCGTCGCCGGCAAGGCCGCGATCCTGATCCAGCTGCCCGCGCGGCTCGGCGGGAAGGTGATCGAGGCGAAGGGCCTGACCAAGGCGTATGGCGACAAGCTGCTGTTCGACAATTTGGACTTCACGTTGCCGCCGGGCGGGATCGTCGGCGTGATCGGGCCGAACGGCGCCGGCAAATCGACCCTGTTCAAGCTCATCACCGGGCAGGAGACGCCCGACACGGGGACGATCGAGGTCGGATCGACCGTCAAGCTCGGCTATGTCGACCAGTCCAGAGACGATCTCGATCCGAACAAGAATGTCTGGCAGGAAATCTCCGACGAGCTGGAGATCTTCCGCTTCGGCAAGCAGGAGATGGGGACGCGCGCTTATGTGGGCGCGTTCAACTTCCGCGGGCCCGACCAGCAGAAGAAGGTCGGCCAGCTGTCGGGCGGCGAGCGCAACCGCGTCCATATGGCCAAGATGTTGAAGGAGGGCGGCAACGTCCTGCTGCTCGACGAACCGACCAACGACCTCGACGTCGAGACGCTGCGCGCGCTTGAGGAGGCGCTGGAGACGTTCGCGGGCTGCGCGGTCGTCATCAGCCACGACCGCTTCTTCCTCGATCGCCTCTGCACGCACATCCTGGCGTTCGAGGGCGACAGCCATGTCGAATGGTTCGAGGGGAATTACGAAAGCTACGAAGAGGACAAGCGCCGCCGCATGGGCGACGCGGCCGACCGCCCGACGCGGCTGGCGTACAAGAAACTGACGCGGTGACGATGCGGACGGACGCCGACGAGAAGCGGTCGCCCAAGTACAGCCATATCGAGCGGGAGCGGCGCTTCCTGGTCGACTCCGCCAGGTTGCCGCCGCTGGGTGCGGAGTCGGTCC
>JALYIX010000312.1 GCA_030775565.1 Pseudomonadota bacterium
GATCGCCGATCCGCTGCTGCTGATGCACGGCATGGCCGACGACAATGTCCTGTTCCAGAATTCGACCGAGTTCATGGCCAAGATGCAGGAAGAGAAAGTGCCGTTCGAGACGATGGTCTATCCGGGCAAGACCCACGCCATTTCGGGGCCGAACGTGTCGGTGTTTCTGTACCAGACGATCGAGCGGTTCCTGGCGCGCAACGAGGTGGCCCCCGCTCCGCGCTAGACAGAAGCGATTGTGTCCCATAACGGCGGCGGCACAATCGGAGATTATCAAATGGGCTATCGCGTCGTCGTCGTCGGCGCGACCGGCAATGTCGGTCGCGAAATCCTCAACATCCTCGCCGAGCGCGAGTTTCCGGCGGACGAGGTCGCGGCGGTCGCCTCGTCGCGTTCGCAGGGGACGATGATCGACTTCGGTGACAGCGGGAAAGAGCTCAAGGTCCAGAATATCGAGAATTTCGATTTCGCCGGCTGGGACATGGCGCTGTTCGCGGCGGGGACCGAGGTGAGCCGGGTCTATGCGCCAATCAGCGCCAAGGCGGGCTGCGTGGTGATCGACAATAGTTCGCTTTACCGCATGGATCCCGACGTTCCGCTGATCGTGCCCGAAGTGAACCCCAACGCGATTTCGGGCTATTCGAAGCGCAACATCATCGCCAATCCCAACTGCTCGACCGCGCAGATGGTCGTTGCATTGAAGCCGCTCCACGACGCCGCCGGGATCAAGCGGGTCGTCGTCTCGACCTATCAGTCGGTGTCGGGCGCGGGCAAGGAAGGCATGGACGAACTGTTCGAGCAGTCGCGCAACATCTTCGTCGGCGATCCGGCCGAGGCGAAGAAGTTCACCAAGCAGATCGCCTTCAACGTCATTCCGCACATCGACGTGTTCCTCGACGACGGGTCGACCAAGGAGGAGTGGAAGATGGTCGTCGAGACCAAGAAGATCCTCGACCCCAAGATCAAGGTGACCGCGACCTGCGTCCGCGTGCCGGTGTTCGTCGGCCATTCGGAGAGCATCAACATCGAGTTCGAGCGCGAAATTTCGGCCGAGGAGGCACAGAAGATTCTGCGCGAGAGCCCCGGCGTGATGCTCGTCGACAAGCGCGAGGACGGGGGATACGTCACCCCGGTCGAATGCGTCGGCGACTATGCGACCTTCGTCAGCCGCGTGCGCGAGGATTCGACGATCGAGAACGGCCTCAACATCTGGGTGGTCAGCGACAATCTCCGCAAGGGCGCGGCGCTGAATGCGGTGCAGATTGCCGAACTGCTCGGACGGCGCCATTTGAAGAAGGCCGCCTGACCCGCTAGCGTCCTGCTGTCTGGGCAGGAGAGTGGTGATGCGGATAGCGATGGTGGCGATGGTCGCGGTAGCGGCGCTGGGTGGCTGCAAGCAAGCCCGGACGGGGCAGGCGCCCGTCACCGAAGCCGAAGCGACCAAGATCGCCGAGACCGCGGAGGCGACCTTCACCACCGGCGACCTCGGCAAGGTCATGGACCAGTACGCCGACAACGCCGTCATGATCGACGCGAGCAAGCCCGACCCGAGCGCCGATCGCAAGGTTGCGACCGATAGCGCCAAGACCTTCGTCAGCATGAAACCGGCCGATTATCGCGTCATCGGACGGCACATCCAGATCGTCGGGCCCGATGCCTTCGTCAGTTCAGGCGTCGAGCAATTCAGCGTCGCCGCCGGCACCGCGCGGCCGACCGTCAGTGCGCGCTTCACCGACGTGTTCCAGCGCCAGGGCGACGGCAAGTGGAAGATCGTCGCCGAGCATGTCTCGATGCCTCCGACCGCCGCCGGGAAGCCGTGAGCGAGCCGGTGATCCATCACTGGACGGCGTCCGACGGGGTCAACCTCGCCTGGCGCGAACTGGGGGAGGGAGCGCCGGTGGTGCTGCTCCATGGGCTGTTCTCCGACGCCAACGTCAACTGGCTCAAGTTCGGCCACGCCGCGAAGATTGCCGCGACGGGCAAGCGAGTGATCATGCCCGATCTTCGGGCGCATGGCCTGTCAGGCAAGCCGCACGCGCCCGAGCATTATCCGCCGGGGATCCTCGGCCGCGACCTCATCGAATTCGTCACGCACCTCGGGCTTGGCGACTATGATTTGGGCGGCTTTTCGCTCGGCGCGCGGACAACCGTGCAAGGGATTGGACTAGGCCTGACGCCGCGCCGCGCAATCCTGGCCGGAATGGGTCTCGAAGGGTTGACCCGCTGGCAGGGGCGAAGCCAGTTCTTTCTCGACGCGATCGCCAATTTTGGCACATCGAAGCGCGGCGACCCCGACTGGCTGGCGATCCAGTTCATGAAGACGATGAAGGTCGACCCGCTCGCCGCAGTGCCGCTCCTCAAGAGTTTCGAGCCCGCGCCCGCCGGCTGGATCGACGCGTTCGCGATGCCGACCCTGGTCGTCGCCGGAGCCGCCGACGGCGACAATGGTTCGGCCCCCGCACTGGCGGCGGCCTTGCCCAACGCGATCCTTGTCGAAGTGCCTGGAACGCATATGAGTTCGGTCACCGAGGGCGCGCTGGGCGGCGCACTGGCGCGCTTCCTCGGCTGACGAACGAAGGGCGCGACCCGCAGGCCGCGCCCCTGTCTTGCGCATGATTGGCGCGGTGAGGATCAGTAGCTGATCGCGCCAACCGCGCTTTGTTCGGCCATCATCGGGTCCGTCGACGACGCCTTGCGCGCCTTCTTGGTCGAGCTCGACGACGGCGAGGCGGTGGTCGCGTCTTCGTAATCGGTCGACGACGCGCTGTCATCGGACGCGAAGCGCTCGCTGATCGAATCGCGCAGCTCTCCCACCTGGTCGGCGAGCTGGGCGCGCTTGGCCCACAGGAAGGCGCTCGCCCCGGCGGCGCCGGCGGCAATCGCCGCGGTGGTCAGCGGGCGCGCCTTGACTGCTTCGATGAACCCGCCGGCATAGCCGCCGGCGATTTCGCGCTTGCTCGCTTCGCTGCGGCCGCCACTCGAGCGGGTGCCGGTCGAGCGATTGCCTGCACTGCGCGCGCGGGTCGTGCCGGTGGTGGACTTCTTGTTGCTGCTGCTGCGGCCGGTCGTGCCGCCGCGATTATTGGTCGCCATGACTGATACTCCTTGGCTGTGATGTGCGGAAGATAACGCACGCCGCGCCGCAGAGTTCAGTATGGTCGGCGGCATCCCGGTCCTGCCAGGACCTGCCTGCGTAAAAAAGGCAGGTCCCGGGTCAGCCCGCGATGACGGCAAAGGCTTAAAGCTGGGCGAGCATATGCTCGGCGCTCGACGCCTCGTAGGCACCCGGCGCCTCGACGTTGAGCTGCTCGACGACCCCGTCATTGACGACCATCGAGTAGCGCTGGCTGCGTTCGCCCATGCCGAACTTCGAACCGTCCATGGTGAGGCCAACGGCCTTGGCGAAATCGGCATTGCCGTCGGCGAGCATCTTGATGTCCTCGCTGCCCTGGTGCTGGTTCCACGCCCCCATCACGAAGGCGTCGTTGACCGAAGTGCCGACAATCTCGTCGATGCCCTTGGCCTTCAGCTCGGCGGCCTTGTCGACATAGGAGGGCAGGTGCCGCGCCGAGCAGGTCGGGGTGAACGCACCCGGCACCGCGAACAGCGCGACGCGCTTGCCCTTGAAGAAGTCGTCGCTGGTCGTCGGCTGCGGGCCGTCGGGGGTGGCGAGGGTGAGCGGCACGGAGGGAAGGCGGTCGCCGACGTTGATGGTCATGGGTCTCTCCTGAAAGGGATGAGACGCCACTTAGGCGCGGGGCATGACAGTCTCAAGGCTTGCCACCAAATCGACGCCCGATCATTGAAAGCGCGATGGACCAGCCGCGCTTCCTCTCGGGCAAATTCCTCCTCGCCATGCCGGGCATGGCCGATCCGCGCTTCGACCGGGCGGTGATTGCAATGGCGGTGCACGACGAGAATGGCGCGGTGGGCATCGGCGTCGGCCATGTCCGCGCCGGTATCCGCTTCCGCGATCTGCTGCGTCAGCTCGACATCGATCCCGCCGGGGCGCCCGACCGCGACGTGCTCCATGGCGGGCCGGTCGAGCCGGGGCGGGGCTTCGTGCTTCACTCCGACGACTGGAGCGGTCAGGACACGATCGCGGTCGTCGGCCTCGGCGCCATGACCGGCACGATCGACGTGCTGAAGGCGATCGCCGAGGGGCGCGGCCCGTCGCGCTGGGTCGTGGCGCTGGGCTATGCCGGGTGGGGCGCCGGACAGCTCGACGAGGAGATGACGCGGCATGGCTGGTTCGCCGCAAGGGGCGACCCCACCGTGCTGTTCGACATCGCCCCGCAACAGCGCTGGACCGCGGCTTTCAACGCCGAGGGGATCGACCCCCGCCTGCTCGTCGGCGAGACGGGGGCCGCCTGATCGTTAGTTCGACTTGCCACCCATGCGGACACGGACGCCGGCGTAGAAAAACCGCCCGACCGCGCTGACCGGGTAGGCGATGGCGCCGACATCGGGCTTGGCGTCGAACAGATTGTTCACGCCAAGGTAGAAATTGAACTTTTTCGCGACGTCGATGCTGGCCTGCGCATTGTGAAGCCAGCTTTCCTTGAAGCGGATATATTGCGGGGCAACGATGTCGGGCTGGCCGGCGATCTGTTCCCGAGTGAAGCGCAAGGTGCGCGAGAAATATTGCAAATCATAGGTCAGGTCGAACGGACCCTTGCGCCAGTTCAGCGTCGCGTTGCCGCTGAATTTCGGCGCCTGGGCCCCCGACGAGGTCGTCGCATATTCTCGCTGGTTCTCGACGTCGGCACCGGGCGATGCCACTCGCTTGAGCGTCCTCAGGTAGTTGGCGATGACGTGGACGTTGAACGTGCCGATGTCCCACTTGGGCTTGATGTGCCAGTCGACTGCGACGTCGAGGCCGCTCGTGCGAATTGCGGCGACGTTCTGCGGGGAGACTGAGTAGCCGTTGATGAGACCGGTGCTCGAGCTTCTCGAGATGGCGCTGCAGAACGGATTGCTCAGTGTCGGCTGATCGACGCAAAGCTTGGCGAGATCTTCCGCCGAGGCGGTGTTGATCGCGTTGCGGATACGAATGTTGTACCAGTCGGCAGAAATTAGAAGGTTCGGAAGAAAGCGCGGGCGGAGCACCGTCCCCGCCGTCCATGACCGGGCCGTTTCCTCGCGCAGCCGCGGATTTCCGCCCGAGGTTCCCAGCAGAGAACTGTTCGCCGGCGACGTCGGGTTGTTGACCGGGTCGAAAGTGGACGGGTTAACGCCAAGCCCATTCAGGATGGTGTTGCAATTGGCCTGGCGATACTGGCTTCCGCTGGTGACCTGGTCGATCCCGCATGGGTCGGAGACGAATTCAAATGCGCCGCTCTGGCCCTGAAATAGTTCGCTGATGTTCGGGGCGCGCACGGCCTGCGAAAGTGTACCGCGGAATGAGATATCGCGGATTGGCGAATAAGTGCCATTAAAGGTCCACGACTTGGTCGAGCCGATCGTGCTGTACTTGGAGATGCGGCCCGCGGCGCCGAGCGATAGGGCGTAAGCGAACGGTGCTTCCTTGAAGAGCGGCAGATTGACCTCGCCGAACGCCTCCTTGACGTTGAACTTGCCCTTGGTGCGGACGCTTCCCGACCCGTCAAGCAGTTGGTTGTTCAACTCGAGGTCGGACGGGATGTAGTCGCTCGTCTCGCGCCGATACTCACCGCCGAACGCGAAGCCGACCGGCCCGCCGGGCAGATTGAGGAATGCGCCCGTGTCCCCCGAGATCGAACCGGACAGAACCGACTGCGTAAGCTTGGCGTGGTCGGTATGGTTGGCCAGGATGAAGGCGAGTGCCGCAGGCGTCGGCGAACCGAAACCGAGGACATTCAATGGAACGCACTGGCCCGGGGCAAACGTCACCGGCGGTCCGTTGAAGGCCGAGACATTGTAGCTGCTGCTCTGGATGTCGGTCTGGCCGGGCAGGTTGATGCGGCAGGTGATCCGGCCCGTCGCCGGATCGACGACCGAGTCGAGCGCTGCATAATAGCGATCGGAAATACGGTCGTTGTAGGTTGTCGCCTTGCTCTTGGCCTGGCCGTAAACGAACGAGACCTCATATCGGGCGTGCGAATTGATCGCTCCATCGGCGCCGATGACCCCGCGCAGCGTGTCGCGGCGGGCGTCATAAGCGTGAAGGCCGAAATCGAAATTGTCGCGGCCGGTAATGGTTGCTCCGTCCGTCACCCCTGGGAATTTTGCGTTCAGATAAGCGTTGTCAGGATAGAGCGTGGTGTAGAAGTCGTAGGACGGCTGCCCGTCGGTGTTGGCATAAGTGCGAACGAACTTGCCTTCGGCAAACAGACGCAGGGCGGGGCTGAACTTGAAGCTGCCCAGGACATTGGCGATGTTGCGCCGGGTGTAGGGGGTGTAGTCGCCAAAATAGCTGTCCTGCGGGGTGCTCGACCCGCCAATCGTGAACGGCGATCCCGAAACATAGGTCCCCGGATCATAGACTCCCCCTTCCCCGGTGAAGTCGGGCGCATAGTCGCCATTGACGTCGATCGCACCGCCCGGCGAGCTGTCGGCCCAGCGCAGGTTGGACAGCGGAATGCGGTCGGGGACGGTCGGGTTATCGGGTAAATCCGCCGGATTGCGAACGAAGCGGTAATATGGGCCACTCTGGGCATAGGGCAGGCGCGCGACCTGGCGGAACTTGTCGGTCTCATTGAATTCATAAGCCGCCGCGACGTTGCCGCGATTGTCGGCGAAGTTGTGGCCGACCGTCGCGGAGATAAAGCGATTGCCGGCGTCGCCGCGCTGCGAAATGCCGCTCTGGCCACGCAGCGAAATGCCCTCGAAATCATGCTTCATGACGAAGTTGACCACGCCCGACACGCCGTCCGCGCCATAGACTGCCGACGTGCCACCGGTCAGGACGTCGATGCGGTCGATCAGATCGACCGGGATGGTATCGGTATCGACGGCTGCGCTGCCCGGTTCGGCCGCGATGTGGCGGCGACCGTCGACCAGGACCAGCGTGCGCTGGGTGCCGAGGTTGCGCAGGTTGAGTTCGTTGACGCCGGTCAGCTGGGCACTGGGCAGATTCGACCCTGCGGTGTCGCTGCTCTTGAGTGAGCCGAGCAAGGCCGGCGAGCGCTACAGGAACTCGGTGATGTTCGTCGCGCCGACGTCCTTGATGGTTTCCGCGTTGAAGGACTGGATTGGGTTGGGGCGGCTGAACTCGGGCCGCGCGATCCGGCTCCCGGTGACGACGATATCGGGCTTGCCTGCGGCATCGGGGTCGCTCGGCGCGGTCTGGACGGTGCCGGCGCCCCGCGTGACCGAGGCGCTCGATGCGGCCGGAGCAACGCTCTGAGCGAGGGCGCCGGACGGAATGCTCGCTCCGAGGATGATTGCAAGCAGTGACGAGGTCGAATGAAACTTGGTGTGCATCAGGTGCTCCAACGACGAGTATCAAAAGCGAACTGGTCTCTGCGAGAGCGTGTGGGGACGGCGCAAGGCTCAATCGGCGAATGGAGCATGCCAGGTGCAATTGGGGACAGAGGCGTTGCATCGCGGCAACAGGCAGTCGCTGCGCATGGTTCATGTCCATTCCGGCCAGTCCGCAGCGCGTCGTCGCTTTTGCTTTTCAACTTCGCCACCCTATGACCGGCGGATGCAAGTGAGCAGGGCGCAGCGACGATGAACGGGCAAGGGGGGCTGATCGCCATCCTCGTCAGTGTTGCCGCGGCATGGCTGGCGATCGCGCTGTGGCTGTCGCTGCTTGCCGAACGGCGCATCCGGCGCGCCAATGCGGTGCTGGCGGCGGCCCGGATGACCGCGGGCTTGCTCGCCGAGAGTCCGGCGCGGCCACTGCTGATCGGCGCCGACGACCGGATCGAGGTCGACGCGGCATTGCGTCGCGATCTTGGCCTCGATGCCGAGCTCCAGCGCCTCGACGACCTCAGCAGCGACGGTCATGGCATCGAGGCGGCCGATCTCGCCACGCTGAAGCTCGCGCTGAGCGATACACGGCTGACTGCCCAGCCGATCGAGGTACAGCTGCGCAGCGCCGGTTCGGACCGCATTTTCGAAGCGCGGGGCGGTCCGGCGCCGGCGCCCTCGCCGGCCGGCGCGACCCTGTTATGGCTGACCGACGCAACCCGCTCGGTAGCGCAGCGCGCGGGCCTCGCGCGGCGATTGACGCAGACCGAGGGCGCGCTCGATGCCTTGACCCACCTCATCGAGAGCGCGCCCTTCCCGATGTGGTATCGCGGCCCCGACCTCAGGCTCGGGCTTGTCAACACCGCCTTTGTTCGCGCGGTCGAGGGGCAGGACGCGGCCGACGTCATCTCGCGCGCGGTCGAACTGATCGACGCGGAGACTGCGCGGGCCGGGGCGAAACGCGCGATGGAGGCCGGCGAGGCGCAATCGCGCAACATGCCGGCGACGATCGGCGGGGAGCGGCGCATGCTGCGGCTTGTCGACGTGCCGTTGGCGACCGGCGCGGTCGCGGGGTTCGCGGTCGACATCCAGGAGCTGGAAGACGCGCGGTTCGAGCTGGCCCGCAATATCCAGTCGCAACGCGACCTTGCCGACCGAATGACCGCCGGCACCGCCCAATTCGACGCCGATCGCCATTTGAGCTTCTTCAACCAGCCGTTCGCGATCATGACCCAGCTCGATAGCGAATGGCTCGGCGAGGGGCCCGAGTTCGACCGGCTGATCGAACGGATGCGCGAACGAAACCGCATCCCCGAGGTCCGCGACTTCCCCGAATGGAAGGCCGAACGACGCGGCTGGTTCACTTCCCCCGAGGAGATGATCGAGGAAGACTGGATCCTCACCAACGGCGATCATTTGCGCGTCGTCGGCCAGCCGCTGCCCGATGGCGGCTTGCGCCTGATCCTCGAAGACCGCACCGAGCAGGTGCGCCTGTCCTCGGCGCGCGACACGCTGCTGCGGGTGCGTGCCGCAACCTTCGACAATCTGTTCGAGGCGATCGGCGTCTTCGCCAGCGATGGTCGGCTGTACTTGTGGAACCGTCGTTTCTGCACCTTGTGGGAGCTCGACGAGACCTGGCTCGGCGAGCATCCGCGGGTCGACGAAATGGTTCCCGCGATGGCGCGCAAGCTGGTCAATCCGACCTCCGCGGCGCAGGTCAGGGAATTCGTTCGCGCGGCGACGTCGGGCCGGCGCGAGGGGCGCGGACGAGTAACGATGACCGATGGCCGCCACTTCGAATTTGCCGCCGTACCGCTGCCCGACGGCAACGCCTTGTTCACGATGGTCGACGTGACCGATTCGACGCGGATCGAGTCCGCCCTTCGCGAACGAGCGACCGCGCTTGAGGAGGCGGACCGGGTCAAGACCGATTTCGTCGCCAACATGAGCTATGAACTGCGCACCCCGCTGACCTCGATCGGTGGCTTTGCCGAAATGCTCGCCGCGGGCTACGCCGGCAAGCTCGCCCCGGCCGCCGCCGATTATGTCGCCAACATCCTCGTCTCGGTCGAGCGGCTGTCGAAGCTCATCGACGATGTTCTCGACCTCACGCAGGGCGACACCAAGGGGGTCATGATCGAGCATGAGCGGGTCGACCTGGCCGGTCTGTGCCGTGCCGCGGTCGGCACCATCCAGGCGCGACTGACCGACAAACGCCAGTCGCTCGACGTCGCCATCGATCCCTCGACCGGAACAGTGCTGGGCGACGCGCGCCGCCTGCGCGAGAGCCTCGAACATGTCCTTCGCAACGCCGTCGCCTATACCGACGAGGGCGGGCGCATCATGCTGCGCGCCGGTGGCAACGATCAGGATGCGATCATCACCATCGTCGACAATGGCCCGGGGATCGACCCCGACGACCAGGCGCGGGTGTTCGCCCGTTTCCACCGCATCAGCGGCGTCGGTCATGGCGAGGCGGCGCTCGGGCTCGGCCTGCCGCTGACCCGCCAGTTCATCGAGGCGCATGGCGGATCGGTCGAACTCGTTTCGGCACGCGGCGAGGGAACCGCGGTGACGTTGACCATCCCGCGCGTCCCGCCGGTGGCGCAAGCCGCCGACAAATGATGCTGGCCAACGAAGCGGCGACGAAGGCGCTTGGTGCGGCGCTGGCCACCGTGCTTCGCGCAGGGGACGTGGTTGCGCTGTCGGGTCCGCTCGGTTCGGGCAAGACCACGCTCGCCCGAGCGATCCTCAAGGCGCTCGGCGAGGAGGGCGAGGTGCCGAGCCCGAGTTTCGCGTTAGTCCAGCCCTACGACGCACTGGTACCGCCGGTGTGGCACGCCGATCTCTATCGCCTTGATGACCCGTCGGAGTTGGCCGAGCTTGGCCTCGACGAGATCCGCGCGGAAGGCGTTCTCATCGTCGAGTGGCCCGAGCGGGCACCCGGCGCGTGGCCCGATGCGCTCGCTTTGTCGCTTGAACCGGTCGACGGCGGGGCGCGGTGCTTGACAGTCGAGGCCCCACCGCCATGGAAGGGCCGATGGCCGCTTCCCCGATGATTCCGCCCGCCGCCGCGCCGGACTTTCTCGCCCGCAACGGCTGGCACGGCGCGCGGATCGAGCCGCTTGCCGGTGATGCCTCGTTCCGTCGCTACTTCCGAGTCGTGCGCGATGGCGAAACCGCGGTGCTGATGGACGCGCCGCCGCCGCATGAGGACCCGCGCCCTTTTGCCGCGGTCGCCGACTGGCTCGCGGCGATCGGGCTGACCCCGCCCCCGATCCTGGCGCGCGATCTCGACGCGGGGCTGCTGCTGCTCGGCGATTTCGGCGATGCGCGGCTGCGCGAGACGCTCGACGAGGCGCCGCAGCGCGAGGAGGAATTGTACCGCCTCGCGACCGATGTGCTGGTTCACCTCCACCGCAGTCCGCCGATGCCAGACCTGAAGCCGCATGGTCTCAATCAATGGCTCGACGAACTGGCGCTGTTCCCGGACTGGTATGCCCCGGCGGTCGGATTGACAGTCGACGCCGATGAATGGCGTGCGGTCTGGCGCTCGGTGCTCGAGCCGGTTGCCAGTGACGGCCTCGGCCCGGTGACGGTGCTTCGCGACTATCATGCCGAGAACATCATGCTCCTCGCCGGACGGCAGGGGATCGGTCATTTCGGGCTGCTCGACTTCCAGGACGCGCTTGCCGGCCATCCCGCCTATGACCTCTGCTCGGTGCTCGAGGACGCACGGCGCGACGTGTCGCCGGCAATCGAGCGGGCGATGATCCATCACTACATGATGTCGACCGGCGCGCAGGCCGATTTCGAGCGCGCCTACTGGATCCTCGCCGCCCAGCGCAACACGCGTATCATCGGCGTCTTCACCCGGCTGTGGAAGCGTGACGGCAAGCCGCACTATCTCGATTTCCAGCCGCGCATGTGGGGCCTGCTCGAACGCGACCTGGCGCATCCCGCACTGGCCCCGGTGCGGGCCTGGTTCGATGCCAATGTCCCGGCCGAAAAACGCGCTGCGGCGTGGGAGAAAGCATGACCGCTCGCGCCCTCAAATTGCGCGCCGACATTGCTGCGGTGGTACCGCGCACGGCGATGATCATGGCCGCCGGCCTCGGCAAGCGGATGCGTCCGCTGACCGCCACGCGGCCCAAGCCGCTGGTCGAGGTCGCCGGGAAGACCCTCCTCGACCATGTCCTCGACCGCCTCGGCGCTGCGGGGGTCGAGCGCGTCGTGGTCAACGTCCACTACCTCCCCGACGCGCTCGAGGCGCATCTTAAGCGCCGGACCGACTTCGAGGTCGCCATTTCCGATGAGCGCGATCTGCTGCTCGAAACCGGGGGCGGCCTCGTCAAGGCCGGCCCGCTGATCGACTGCGACCCGTTTCTTGCGGTCAACAGCGACAATTTCTGGGTCGATGGCCCGGCCGACGCGCTCAAACTGCTCGCCTCGCAATGGGACGATGCGCGGATGGACGCTCTGCTCCTGCTCGTGCCCCA
>JALYIX010000313.1 GCA_030775565.1 Pseudomonadota bacterium
CCCCGACGAACCGCCCGTCGGCATTCCGGTCGCGTGCCACGAACGCCGCCCAGGCCTCGTCCTCGTTGATCGTGATGCTGTCCATCGGCGCTGAATACATCACCACCGTCCGCGTCGCATCCCGCGCCTTGCGGTCAAAAGTGCGTGGCGCGGCGACCGGGGGCGGGGACGGGGTAAATGACCCCGAACCTTGCCGCATCGTCACAAAAGGGTCATAGGGACCGATGCTTAAGCGTCCCGAAGATATCGCGGCCGAGCCGCTTGCTCGCATCCAGCACAACCTGCTGGCCCGGTCCGAGCGGACCCTTCTAAACGCGATGTGCGCGCGCATGCCCGACTGGGTCACCCCCGATATCCTGACCGCGATCGGCGTCACCGGGGCGATCATCATCTTCGCTGGCTATGCGTTGAGCAGCTTTGACCCGTCGTTCCTGTGGCTCGCCATCGCCGGCTACGTCATCCAGTGGTTCGGCGATTCGATGGACGGCAGCCTCGCCCGCTTCCGCAAGATCGAGCGCCCCTCGTTCGGGTATTTCCTCGACCATAGCTGCGACGGGCTGACCTCGCTCCTGATCCTTGCCGGCATCGGGCTCAGCCCGTTCGTCCGGCTCGACGTCGCGCTGCTGGCGCTCGCCGGATACCTGTTGCTCTCGGTCCACGCCTATCTCTCCGCGCGGGTCCTTGGCGAACTCAAGCTCAGCTACCTGAATGCCGGCCCGACCGAGTTGCGCATCGCGCTCATTGCCATGACCGTGGCGATGATGGCGCTCGGTGCCGCGCCCGGCCGGTTCGCTCCGCTGAGCGGCTTCGACCTCATCGTCGGCGGAGTCGCAGCGGCGCTGATCGCGCTGTTCGTGTTCCAGACGCTCGTCACGGCGAGGCGCCTCAACGCCGCCGAGCCGGCCCGCCGCCGCTAAGTGCTTTTTTCGCGTCCCGCTCGGGGGCGCTTGGCGATCGGGGCTTCGCCGCCGACCGGGCCGATGCCTGGCTCGCTCGAAAAATGCGCGAACAGCCAGTCGTGGAAGGCCCGCACCGGCCGCCGCTTGAGCGCCTCGGGCAGGCACACGAACCAGTAGCTGTAGGGGCTCTCGACACTCTCCTCGAACATCCGCACGAGCCGCTCGTCATGCGAGTGGACGATGTGGCTGTCGTGCATGAAGGCGACCCCGAGCCCCTCCGCCGCAGCGTCCAGGATCAGTTGCCCGGCATCATAATGGGTGGTCGATACGGGGCTCAGCGCGGGCAACCCGATCCGCTTGCGCCACTCCTCGAACGCGCCGGGCATGTCGCGATGGAGCAGGATCGGCACTCGTTCGAGATCGGCCGGCGAGCGCACCGCGCCCGGCCCCTCGAGCAGCGCGCGCGAGCCGATGGTCACCACCTCACCGCGTTCCATCAGCCGGGAATAGAAACGGTCGTCGATCTTCTCCGCAATTGCGATCACCGCGTCGACATCGTCGCCGAGCCGCGCCAGCCGGTTGGCGCCGGTATCGACATCGACCAGCAGGCGGGGATGCTGCGCACGAAGCGACGGCAGCGCCGGCATCAGCCGCTGCGACGCGAACAGCGAGGGCACTGCGATGCGCAGCCGCGTGCCCCGCGCGGGATCGCCGATCCGCTCGACCGCGCGCGCCATCGCGTCGATGTGCGGCGCGATCTCGGTGTAGAAGCTTTCGCCGCGCGCGTTGAGCTGGATGCCGTTATGCGCGCGGTCGAACAGCGGCAGGCCGATGAACTGCTCGAGGCTCTGGATCCGCCGGGTCAGCGCCGGCGAGGAGAGGGCGAGCTGCTCGGCGGCGGCCTTCAAGGAGCCGAGCCTGGCAACCTCGACAAAGGCCTGCATCGAGCCCACGGGCGGAAGCCTGCGCATGTCGCATTGTCGCCTATCTTCTTGTGCAGTGCAACAAGATAACGAGCGGGGGTCCCGAGGGACGCATAAAAAAGGGGCCATTTCCGGTGAGGAAATGGCCCTTTAAAAGGTTTCAGGAGAGGATGCCTCGAAAGGCACCCCCTTTCTGGGCCGCGACGGCCAATGCTGCAAGTGCGAACAGCGCATGTCGTGATGCAGATCCTGCACCTGCTGCGCTACCGGACGCGGGCGCGCTTTTCGGGTGGGCGGTCGATGACCAGGGCGCCAACGCTCAGCTGAACTTGCCGCTCCGCGGGAAGCCCACCGGCGCCATCCGCCCGCCGGCGCCGCGTACCGCGCGCCAAGGGGTCAAGTCACTTTCGGTGCGCACCCGCCCGCTGTCGCCGCCGAGCGCCCAGCTCAGCCCGTCGCTCATGCGGATCGCGGCGACGTCGCTGAGGCCCCCGTCGCGATAGCGCTGCAGCTGGACTCCGGCGCCGCGTGCCATCTCGGGCAACTCACCCAAGGGAAACAGCAGCATCTTGCGGTTCTCGCCGACCACGACGACCGCGTCGGCCCCCTCGGGCACCGGCCGCAACACCGCGACCTTCGCCCCGGGCCGCAAATTGACCAGCTGCTTGCCCTTGCGAGTCTCGGCCATCACCGCCTCGCCGCTGGTCACGAACCCGCGCCCATCCGACGATGCCACGAGCAGTTTCATGCCCGCCCGCACGACCATGAATTCGGCAATCTCGACCTCGGCCGGCAGGTCGATCGTCAGCCGCACCGGCTCGCCGAACCCGCGCGCCCCGGGCAACCGGTCCCCGCTCAGCGTATAAGCACGCCCGTCCTCGCCGAGCAGCAGCAGCTTGTCGGTGGTCTGCGCATGGAAGGAAAAGCGCGGGCCATCGCCCTCGCGC
>JALYIX010000314.1 GCA_030775565.1 Pseudomonadota bacterium
CTCCAGCCGATGAGCGTATCGCCGCTCATCGCCCGCCAGGTCCCGATCAGAGAAGGCGAAAAGGTCACCGGCTTCGTCGACGTCGCGCTCGAACGCGCGTTTCATTACGAACCGGGCAAGCCCTCCACGCGCATCGCCATCCCGGACGACATCGCCGAGCGCGAGGCCGAAGCGCGCACCCAGTTGCTCGAACATCTCGCCGACCATGACGACGCCTTGCTCGAGGCGCTGCTGTCCGACGAAACCCCCGAGGCCAGGACGATCTTTGCCGATCTCGCGCGCGAAACCGGGGACAATCTCGGTGTCTCGGTCCTGTTCGGCTCGGCGACGAGCGGCTGGGGCATCCGCCGGCTATTGAAGGCGCTGCGCCACGAAACTCCGTCGCCCGCGCAGACCGCGAGCCGGCTCGACGTCATTGCTCCCTCGCTGTTCGCCTTCAAGGTCAACCATGGCGGCGCGGTCGGTCGTCTCGTCCTCGCCCGTGCGCTGGGCCGCGATGTCGCCGAGGGCGCCGAGATGAATGCCTCGTCGGGCGGCCGCGCGCGCCTTGGAGCGCTGTTCCACGTCCAGGGCGACAAGACCGCCAAGACCGCCGAGGCGCGCTGCGGCGATCTCGTCGCGATCGCCAAGGTCGATGGCATCAAGGCCGGCGACTGGCTCTCCACCGGCCCCCTGCCCTCGCCGCTGCTGATCGACGAGCCGCAGCGAAACTGCGCGCTGGCGATCGAGCCCGCCGACCGCAAGGACGACGTTCGCCTGTCGACTGCGCTCGGTCGCCTGCTCGAGGAAGATGCCAGCCTGACGCTCGAGCAGGACGGCCACGAAATGCGCCTGCGCGGGGTCAACGACGAGCATCTCAAGACCGTCCTCGCCCGCCTCGAGCGCCGCTATGGAGTCAAGGTCAACAGCAGCGCGCCGGCCATTCCCTACCGCGAATCGATCCGTCGCGGCGTCACCCAGCGCGGGCGCCACAAGAAGCAGTCGGGCGGACATGGCCAGTTCGGCGACGTCGTCATCGAAATCGCCCCCCTCGCTCGCGGCGAAGGCTTCCGCTTCTCGGACAAGATCAGCGGCGGCGCGGTGCCCAAGCAGTGGATTCCCGCTGTCGAACAGGGCGTACGCGAGGCCCTTAATCGCGGCCCGATGGGCTTCCCCGTGGTCGACGTCACTGTCACCCTGACCGACGGCAGCTACCACAGTGTCGATTCGTCCGAACTCGCCTTTCGCATGGCCGGCCGGCTGGCGATGCAGGAGGCGCTGGCGCAGGCTTCAGCGCATCTGCTGGAACCGGTCCATCGCCTGACGATCGTGACGCCGTCGTCGGCAACCAGCCGCGCGAGCTCGGCGGTGGCGAGCCGGCGCGGGCAGATGCTCGGCCTCGCCCCGCGCGACGGTTGGACTGGCTGGGACCGGATTGAAGCGATGGTCCCGGAGAATGAACTCGACGGGCTTGAGGCCGAGTTGCGCTCGCTAAGCCACGGTTTGGCGACATATCACGCCGAATATGACCATCTCGCCGAACTCAACGGGCCACTTGCCGACAAGATCGTCGCCGGGAGGGTCAGCGAGCCAGCCTAGCCGATTGTGTCAACGACCCCGACCGGACTCCAGTCGCCAAGCCCATGCTCGGCGGCGAACCCTTCCGGCAGCCCGGCGCCGCGGCTGATCCCGCCGGTGACGTACAGGCAGGCAAGCCCATTGCGCGCCGCCCCGACGACATCGGTCACCAACCCGTCGCCGATCGCCAGCACGCTCGCCCGCGGGGGGTCACCGGCAAGCCCAAGCGCATGGTCGTACACCGCCGGCCACGGCTTGCCATACCAGCACGTCCGCCCGCCCAGCGCCTCATAGGCATCGGCCAGCGCCCCTGCGCAAATCTCGGCTGAAGAGCCGACCATCACGACCCGGTCGGGGTTCAGGCAATGGAGGGTAACCCCCTGTTTTGCCAGCGCTTCGAGCTGCTCGGCATAGTCCGCTACCGTGTCCCGATCCTCGTCCAACCCGGTGCAGGCGAGATCGGCAAAGCCCTCCTCGACGACGGTCAGGCCGGCGTGCTCGAGGTCGATCCTATCCCCCCTGGTCCCGATCAGCCCGACCGGCTTGCCAAGCTTGACCAGCGCGTCGATCCCCGCCTGGCCGCCGGTCGTGATCCCGCGATACGCGGCGCGCGGAAGCCCGAGCGCATCGAGTTGACCCCGCACCGTCTCGGCCGTGCGCGGGGCGTTGGTGATGAGGATTATCGTCCGGCCTTCGCCTGCCCAGCGCATGAGCCGCTCGGCAACCCCCGGATTAAGCCTCACGCCGTCATGCACCACCCCCCAGATGTCGCACAATATGGTCGAATATGCGGGGTCGAGCGCGTCTAGATCGAACGTCATCGTGGGGGCCCTAGCCGCTCCGTCCCGAGGCGCAAGGCTTGACGACCGCCCCGCCACCCGCTTCGCTCGCCGCTTCAAGACGAGGAGTATCGAGTGGCGAAGAAATTGACCCGGTTCATCCTGTTCGCGCTCGCGCTCGGGATCATTACCGGTTGGGCGATCAATTCCGCGCTCGACGACGGCACCCCCGCTGCAGCCGCCCACCTCAAGGACATCGCCGGCTATTTCTCGATCGTCACCGCGCTGTTCCTGCGCCTCATCAAGATGATCATCGCGCCTTTGGTCTTCTCGACGCTGGTCGTCGGCATCGCCCACATGGGGGATATCGCCGCCTTGGGCCGCGTCGGCCTGCGTTCGCTCGCCTGGTTCATTTTCGCCAGCCTGATCTCGCTGACCCTCGGCCTGCTTCTCGTCAACCTGCTTCACCCCGGGGTGGGCATCGGCCTGCCTCTTCCCCCGGTCACCGCGGCCAGCGGACTCGATACGGCGACGTTCAATCTCAACGACTTCATCTCGCACCTCGTGCCCGCTTCGGTAATCGACGCGATGGCCAAGAACGAAATCCTGCCGATCGTGATCTTCTCGATCTTCTTCGGCGTTGCGATCACGGCGGTCGGCGAGCGCGCGCGGCCACTCGTGCGCGGGATCGAAGCGTTGGTCCAGGTCATGCTCCAGGTGACCAATTACGTCATGCGCGCCGCGCCGTTCGCGGTGTTCGCCGCCGTCGCCAGCGCGATCATCGAGAATGGGCCGCGCGTGCTCTCGAGCCTCGGGCGTTTCGTCGGCAGCTTCTACCTCGGCCTCGCCATCCTCTGGGCAATCCTCATCGGGATCGCCTTCCTCGCCCAGGGTCGCCGCGCGCGCGACCTCGTGCGCTACATCCGCGACCCGATCGTGCTGGCCTTCTCGACCGCTTCGTCCGAAGCCGCCTACCCGCGCACCTTGGAAGCGCTCGAACGGTTCGGGGTCCCCCCGCGCATCGCCAGCTTCGTCTTGCCGCTGGGCTACTCATTCAACCTCGACGGGTCGATGATGTACATGACCTTCGCGTCGATCTTCATCGCCCAGGCCTATGGCATCCATCTCGGCCTCGGCCAGGAAATCGCGATGCTGCTGACGCTGATGATCACGTCCAAGGGCATTGCCGGCGTGCCGCGCGCGAGCCTGGTGGTGATCACCGCCACCCTGTCGCAGTTCAACATCCCCGAGGCCGGCATCCTGCTGGT